>NZ_JBHWZP010000014.1:56702-63915 GCF_042728395.1 Streptomyces sp. NPDC060205 | reverse complement strand
GGGCCACACCCATGACTGCTCAGACCTTGCGGTACCTGGCCATCGCGAACGAGAACAGGCCGAAGAGCATCAGGCCGACGGCTATCAGCACCAGCAGCCAGGGCCCGGCCGGGGTCTCGGTGAACGAGCGCAGGGTGTCGTCCATGCCCTTGGCCTTGTCCGGCTCGTAGTCCCAGGCCGCGCGGACCGCGAAGCCTCCGGCGACGGCGAACACCAGACCGCGCGAGACACCCCCGCCGACGCCGGTCACGTCGACCGCCTGACGCACCCGGTGCGACATCGCACCGAGCCTCATGTGCTTGTGGTACTTGCGGCGGACGGCCTGCACGGCCATCCAGACGCCCGCGCAGCCGATCACCACGCCCGCCACACCCACGAGCCACTGCCCGGCGGGCAGCTCCATGGCCTTGGCCGTGGCGTCCCGGGACTTGCCGTCACTGGAACCGCTGCCGCCGGCGCCCGCGGCGAAGGAGATCACGGAGTAGGCGACGAAGCCGTAGAACACGGCCCGTGCCGCCGACGCCAGCCTCTTCTTCGCCTTGGCCCCGTCGGGGCCCGCCGCGCCGAAGACCGCTTCGGACAGCCGCCACAGCGCCATGCCGACCAGTCCGACGGCCAGCGCCCAGAGCACGACCTCTCCGAAGGGCTTGCCCGCGACCTCCTGGAGCGCGCCGCCCTGGTCCGCCTGCTTCCCGCCGTCGCCGAAGGCGATCTGCAGCGCCAGCAGGCCCACCAACAAGTAGATGACACCGCGCGCGGTGAACCCCGCCCGCGCCGCCCCCTCGATGGCCGGGGCAGCCTTGCGCTTCCCGGCCTGACTGCCTCGTGTCAACGTGCTTGCGTTCATCATTGCCTCCCGTCTCCGGTTGCCCCGGGTCGGCCGTACGACACCCGGCGGGCCCAGCCGAGCGGTACGTCCCTTTTCCGAAGCGGATCGGGGGGATCGAACATACGATGGGCGTGCAATTGGAAAGGCGCCCGCGCATCCGCGCGAGGACGCCGACCTCTCGGGGTGGGAGACGAATGGCACAGGGCACAGACGCAGCACGGACCGTCATCCTGACCGTGGACGACGACCCGGGAGTCTCGCGTGCCGTGGCCCGTGACCTGCGGCGTCGTTACGGCGAGACGTACCGTATCGTGCGCGCGGAGTCCGGGGAGAGCGCCCTTGAGGCGCTGCGTGAACTGAAGCTGCGCGGTGATCTCGTCGCGGTGATTCTCGCGGACTACCGCATGCCGCAGATGAACGGGATCGAGTTCCTGGAACAGGCCCTGGACGTGTACCCGAGCGCGCGCCGGGTGCTGCTGACGGCGTACGCGGACACGAACGCGGCGATCGACGCGATCAACGTGGTGGATCTGGACCACTACCTCCTCAAGCCCTGGGACCCGCCCGAGGAGAAGCTCTATCCCGTCCTGGACGACCTGCTGGCCGCCTGGCGGACCTCAGACCACCGGGCCGTGCCGATCACGAAGGTCGTCGGCCACCGCTGGTCCGCGCGGTCCTCGGACGTACGGGAGTTCCTGGCCCGCAACCAGGTGCCGTACCGCTGGTACTCGTCGGACGAGCCGGAGGGCAAGCGGCTGCTGGCCTGTGCGGAGCAGGACGGGGAGCGGCTGCCGCTCGTGGTGACCGCCGACGGGGCGGTGCTGGTGGAGCCCGACGACCAGCAGCTGGCCGCCCAGGTGGGGCTCGCGACGACGCCGACCTCCGAGTTCTACGACCTGATCGTCATCGGCGGCGGCCCGGCCGGGCTCGGCGCGGCGGTGTACGGCGCCTCGGAGGGGCTGCGGACGGTCCTCGTCGAGCGCTCCGCGACCGGCGGGCAGGCCGGCCAGAGCTCCCGGATCGAGAACTACCTCGGCTTCCCGGACGGCGTGTCCGGCGGGCAGCTCACCGACCGTGCCCGACGGCAGGCGACGAAGTTCGGCGCCGAGATCCTGACGGCACGCGAGGTGACGGGGCTGGAGGTCACCGGGGCCTCGCGCACCGTGCGCTTCGCGGACGGTTCCGCCATCTCCGCGCACTGCGTGATCCTGGCGACGGGCGTCTCGTACCGGCAGCTGGAGTCGCCGGGCGCCGGGGACCTGACCGGGTGCGGGGTCTTCTACGGGTCGGCGCTGACCGAGGCCCCCGCGTGCCAGGGGCAGGACGTGTACATCGTCGGCGGGGCGAACTCCGCCGGGCAGGCCGCCATGTACCTGGCCAGGGGCGCGAAGTCGGTCACCCTGCTGGTGCGCGGCCCGTCCCTCGCGGCGTCGATGTCCCACTATCTGATCGAGCAGATCAGCAACGCGCCGAACATCTCGGTGCGCAGCGGGACGGTCGTCGACGCGGTGCACGGTTCCGGCCATCTGGAACAGCTCACCCTGCGCGATCTGGCGAGCGGCCACACCGAACTCGTCGACGCGCAGTGGATGTTCGTGTTCATCGGCGCCGCGCCGCTGACCGACTGGCTGGACGGCACGGTCCTGCGGGACGAGCGCGGGTTCATCGTCGCCGGGCCCGACCTGGCGGTCGGCGGGGAGTCCCCGCCCGACTGGGAACTGGACCGGCCGCCGTACCACCTGGAGACCAATGTGCCCGGGGTGTTCGTGGCGGGTGACGCACGCGCCGAGTCGGCCAAGCGTGTCGCCTCCGCCGTAGGAGAGGGAGCCATGGCCGTGATGCTCGTCCACCGGTACCTGGAGCAGTCATGAGCGGGCGGCCGATGCCGTGCGACATCAAGGAACTCGGCACGCTGTTCCTGTTCGAGAAGCTGGACGCCGAGCAGTTGGGGCGGCTGTGCAGCGAGGGCCGGGTGGAGCTGTTCGAGCCCGGTTACGTCTACGAGGAGGGCGAGCCGGCCACCTGCTTCTTCGTCCTCCTTGAGGGCACGCTCGTCATGTCGCGGCGGGTCGGCGGCGACGACGTGGAGATCAACCGCACCTCCCAGCGCGGGGTGTACGCGGGCGCCATGCAGGCCTATCTGGCGGCCCCCGAGGAGGCCCGCTACAAGGGCTCGCTGCGGGTCACCGAGCCCTCGCGGTTCTTCATCCTGCCCGCGGAGACGTTCTCGGCGGTGCTGCGGGAGTGGTTCCCGATGGCCGTGCACCTGCTGGAAGGGCTGTTCTTCGGCAGCCAGAACACCCAGCGGACCATCGGGCAGCGCGAACGGCTGCTGGCGCTCGGCTCGCTGTCCGCGGGGCTGACGCACGAGCTGAACAACCCGGCCGCAGCGGCGGTCCGGGCCACGTCCGCGCTGCGGGGCCGGGTGGCCGGGATGCGGCACAAGCTCGGCATGATCGCGGCGGGTCCGTACGCGCGCGACGCCCTGGAGACACTGGTCGAGATCCAGGAGCGTACGGCGGAGCAGGTCGCCAAGGCGACGCCCCTGAGCCCGCTGGAGGCCTCCGACCGGGAGGACGCGCTGGGCGACTGGTTCGACGACCACGGCATCGCGGGCGGCTGGGAGCTGGCGCCGACGTTCGTACAGGCCGGGTTGGACATCGACTGGCTGGACCAGGTGGCGGCGACCGTGGACGAGGGGACGCTCGAAGGCGCGATCAGGTGGCTCAACTACACGGTCGAGACCGAGTTGTTGATGAACGAGATCGAGGACTCCACGACCCGCGTCTCGAACCTCGTGAACGCCGCCAAGCAGTACTCGCAGCTCGACCGGGCGCCCTACCAGGTCGCCGACGTGCACGAACTGCTCGACAGCACCCTGATGATGCTCGCCGGGAAGATCGGCCCCGGCGTCCGGATCGTCAAGGACTACGACCGGTCGCTGCCCCGGATCCCCGCCTACCCGGGCGAGTTGAACCAGGTGTGGACGAACCTCATCGACAACGCCGCCTCGGCGATGGGCGGCGAGGGCACACTGACCGTGCGCACCGCGCTCGAACGGGAGCAGCTGCTCGTCGAGTTCCGCGACACGGGGCCCGGGGTGCCGGAGGAGATCCGGGGCCGGATCTTCGACCCGTTCTTCACCACGAAGCCCGTGGGCGAGGGCACCGGGCTCGGTCTCGACATCTCCTGGCGCATCGTCGTGAACAAACACCACGGGCATCTGCAGGTGCATTCCGAGCCCGGTGACACCCGCTTCCAGGTCTTCCTCCCGCTCACCGCGGAGGAACCCGAGGCGGAACCCGCTTCCACCCCGTCCACTTCCACCGGATCGGTCCCCTCCGCATCCGCCGGCACCCAGGAGACGTCATGACCACCTCGGACACGGCCGGAATCGACCCGAGCGTGCCGCCGAGCGGCACGGGATGCGTCGAGTGCGAGGCGGCGCAGGGCTGGTGGTTCCATCTGCGGCGCTGCACCCAGTGCGGTCACGTCGGCTGCTGCGACGACTCGCCCTCGAAGCACGCCACGGCCCACCACCAGAGCACCGGCCATCCCTTCATCCGCAGCTTCGAGCCGGGCGAGGCCTGGTTCTGGAACTTCGAGACGTCCGAACTGTACGAGTCCGGGCCCGACCTCGCCCCGCCGCTCAGCCACCCGGCCGACCAGCCCGCGCCGGGGCCCGCGGGACGGGTGCCGGCGAACTGGGCGCAGACGCTCCGCTGACCCGGTCCGCCGATCCGGCGCTCCGATCCGGCCCGCCGGCCCGGCCCGTTTGCGCACCGCCCCACCGGCCGGTCTCCCGGCCGAGGTCGCGGCGTGGGGGTGGGGTCCGGGGGCCGGGACCAGGGGACTGTCGGTGCCGCGTGCCAGGATGGATCCGTGTCGACCACCGCATTCACCACGCCGCTCAACGGACCCTTCATCGGGCCCTTCATCGGACGTGCGGACGAACTCGCCCGGCTGACCCAGGTCCTGGACCGGGCCCGGGCCGGTGAGTCACGCGCCGTGCTGGTCGCCGGGGACGCGGGGGTCGGCAAGACCCGGGTGCTTGCCGAGGCCGCCGAGCGGGCCGCGGCGGCGGGCACGACGGTGGTCACGGGGCACTGCGTGGACCTCGGTGACGTGGGGCTGCCCTATCTGCCGTTCACCGAGATCCTCGGGGTGCTCGCCGGGGACGAGCGGTTCTGCGGCGTGCTGGCCGCGCATCCCGTGGTCGACCGGCTGATCGGGCACGGCGGGGACGGGTCACGGGACGCGGGCGGCCGGCCGCAGCTGTTCGAGGGCATGGCCGCGCTCCTGGCCGAACTGACCCGCACCGCACCGCTGTTGCTGGTCCTGGAGGACCTGCACTGGGCGGACCAGTCCTCCCGCGACCTGCTGCGCTTCCTGCTCAGCCGGGGCGTGTTGGGCGGGGCGGGAAGCGCGGGCGGCGCGCCCGGTCAGCGGCTCGCCGTCTTCGCCTCGTACCGCGCCGACGATCTGCACCGCAGACACCCCTTGCGGCCCCTGCTCGCCGAGTTGGTGCGGCTGCCCGCCGTCGAGCGGCTGGAGCTGCGGCCGATGCCCGACGTGGAGGTGGACCGGCTCGTCCGCTCGCAGCGGACGGCGCCGGTTCCCGATGCCGCGATCCGCCGCATCGTCGAGCGCGCCGAGGGAAACGCGTTCTACGCCGAGGAGTTGCTGGCCGCCACGGCGGAGACCGCGCCCGGGGCGGCCTCCGCCGTGCCCAGCGGGCTGGCGGACGTGCTGCTCAGCCGCTTCGAGCAACTGTCCCCGACCGCACAGCAGGTGCTGCGCACGGCGGCGGTCGCGGGGCGGCGCGTCGAGCACGATCTGCTGCGCGACGCCGTGCAACTGCCCGAGGAGGAGCTGGAGTCGGCGCTGCGCGAGGCCGTGGGACGACAGCTCCTCGTCGCGGGCGGGGCGTCCGGCCGGGACTCCGGCCGGGGCTCCGGCTCCGGCTCCGATGGGAGTCCCGGTGCCGGTTTCGGCGACAACACCGGCGGAAGCCACCGCGACGGCTTGGGCGTAGGTTCCGGCGACGGCCTGGGCGTGGGCTCCGGCGGTGCTTTGGGCGTGGGCTCCGGCGGCGGCTCCGGTGGGGACAGCGCCTACTCCTTCCGGCACGCCCTGATCCGTGAGGCGGTCTACGCCGATCTGCTGCCGGGCGAGCGGGTGCGGCTGCACCGGGCGTTCGCCCACGTACTGGCCGGGCGGGGCCTGCCCGCCGAGTGCGCCGCGGAGCGCGCCCACCACTCGCGCGAGAGCCACGACCTGCCCGACGCGCTGGCGGCCTCGCTGGAGGCCGCCGACCACGCGGCGCGGGTCCGCGCGCCCGCCGAGGAACTGCGCCACCTGGAAGCCGCCCTCGACCTGTGGTCGGCGGTGCCCGCCGACGCCCGGCCCGACGGCTACGACACGGTCACGCTGACATTGCGCGCCTCGGCGGCGGCGGCCCACGCGGGCGAGACCCACCGGGCCGTCTCGCTCACCCGGGCCGCGCTCGCGCGCATGGGCTCCGACGAGGACTCCGAACTGGCCGCCAGGGTCCGCTACACGCTCGCGGGCAACCTCATGCGCATCGACAGCCTCACCGCCGCGTTCAGGTACAGCAGCGAGGCCCTCGCGATGATCCCCGCGGACCCTCCCTCGCGTACGTGGGTGTGGGCGGCGTCCACCCACGTCATGGCGGCGCGGTACGTGGGCGACGACGAGACCGCTCTCGGCGTGGCCCGCCGGGCCCTGGGCATCGCGGAGGAACTGGGCACAGCCGACGCCCGGGCCGACCTGATGATCTCCCTCGTCGGTCTGGAGGGAGCGGGCCGGACCACCGCGGAAGGACGCGGCCGGCTGCGGGAGGCACGGGAACTGGCCCGGGGCGCGGGGAACGCCTCGATCGAGATGCGCGCGCTGTTCAACCTCTCCATCGGCGCGTACGAGTCCGGTGACCTGGACGAGTGCCTGACCTGGCTCTCCGACGGGCTGGAGCGCGCGGGCCGTGCGGGGCTGCTCGCCTCGCCCTATCCGCTGGAGATGCGCTATCTGCGGTCCCTGGTGCTCTACTCCCTGGGCCAGTGGGACGCCTGCGTCCGCGCCGCGGAGAGCGACGCCGAGCGGCTGCCCGCGGCGGGCGGTTACGCGATCGGTCCGGCGCTGTCGGTGGCGCTGGCGCGCGGTGAGCAGGAGGCGGTCGAGCGGGCCCGGGGCCTCCTCGACGGACCCTTCGACTGGATGGCCACCCTTGTCGCGGGCATCCTGCTGACCGACGCGGCGGTCCTGCGCCACGATCCCGAGGCGGCCGTGGCCCCCGGCCCGTCCAGCCGCGCCGCCCCGGGCGACGAAGCCCGGTACACCCCCCAAGTGGTGGTGGGGCGCGCCCCG
>NZ_JBHWZP010000014.1:0-56692 GCF_042728395.1 Streptomyces sp. NPDC060205 | reverse complement strand
GGCCATCCTGCTCCCCGCCGGGGCGGCCCTGCCCCACCACCCCGCGGCGGCCGCCGACCAGGTCCGACCGCCCGTCGCGGCCCTGGACGCCGACGCCGGTACGACGCCCGATGTCGTGGTGCGGCTCGCCGCGCTCGCCCTGGCCCCGGTGGCGGACGCGGCCGTGGCCGCCCGTCTGGCGGGTGACGAGGAAGGCGTACGGCGCTGGTCGGAGACCGGGGCGGAGCTGGTGGGGATGGCCCGGGCCACGGCGGCCGAGGGCGAGGACGGTTCGCCGCAGGGCCCCGAGGGGCGGGCGTGGCTGGCGCGCGCCGAGGCCGAGTGGGCGCGGGGCCGCGCCGAGCCGGACCCGCGGGCCCGACCGCAGAGCGAGGCCGCCCCGGAGGTGGCCGAAGCCTGGGAGAAGGCGGTCGAGGCGTTCGGCTACGGCGACGTGTACGAGCAGGCCCGCTGCCGGGTCCGGCTCGCGGAGGCCCTGGTGGCGGCGGGGCGGCGGGAGGAGGCCGCCGGGCAGGCGCGGGCGGCCCGGGACACGGCCGTCCGGCTGGGTGCCGTGCCGTTGCGTGAGGACGTGGAGCGGCTGATCCGGCGGGCCCGCCTCGCGGAGACGTCCCCGGTGGCGGGCGTCCCCGCGCTGACGTCACGGGAGAACGACGTCCTGCTGCTCCTCGCGCGTGGGCGCACCAACCGGCAGATAGGCGAGGAGTTGTTCATCAGCGGCAAGACGGCGAGCGTGCACGTCTCCAACATCCTCGCGAAGCTGGGCGCCGCGAGCCGTACGGAGGCGGTGGCGATCGCGTACCGCGAGGGCCTGGTCCAGGCGGAACCGACCGCCTCGGCCTGACCGACGGCCTGACCGGCCCGACCCCACGTGGACCTGCGAACGCATCGCCGGCGGATCGGCAGGCGGGTCCGACCGGCCGGTGGCGGGCGGATCAGCGCGGCGCTGTGCCGCCCGGGTGGGCCGCGACGGCTGTGGGGGCAGCCGTCCGCCGGACCTCGTAGCGGCTGCGGGGTCCGGCGGATGCCTGTGTCATGGAGACAGGCTCACGCGAGGTCGAGCCGCCGTTTGTGTCCGGGGCAACCGGTTACACGAGCGGATGGCCCGCATTCGTCCACGTACAAGCAAAGGTGGCTGTTCATGACGTCCGGCACGCATCTGGCTCTGACGCTCACTCTCACCGGCGGTTCGGCCGCCGACGCGCGGGCCGTCGTCCACACGCTCGAACCCGTCTTCGGATCACCGGACACCCTGCCCGGCGACGACGGCGCCACGGTCTACACGGCCACCTTCGGCGGCGGCGACGCGCCGGCCGGCGAGGGCGGGAAGTCGTCAGCCGCGGACAAGCTCTCCACCCCCGTCACGGTCACCGTGCAGGGCAGCCCGGAGGCGGTGCGACAGGCCGACGAGACGCTCTCGGCGGCCTTCACCGTCCACGAGGAGGGCGCGGCCTCCGGCGACCAGGAGCAGGAGCGGGAGCTGCGGCTCGAACCGTAGGCGAACGAGACGGGGTCGCCGGGGTACGCGCCTGCCGGCCGCTGTCGGCGTCGGCTCACCCGTCGGGCCCAACGGCCTCACCCGCTGAGCCGCAGGGTCCGCATCTGTTCGTCGAGGGGAGCGAGACCGACGTCGCGGCGCCGCTCGTCGAGCGTCTCGGGCCGGCGGACCGGATAGGGCCGGCAGGTCACGGGGTCGACACGGGTGCCGTAGAACTGCGGCTGGCCCAGTTCCACGGCGCAGTGGTCGGCGATGTACGCGTGATGGGGCGCCGGGCAGCGTCCGTCCGCCACGGCTTGGGCGATCAGGTCGCGGCACACGACCTGGAAGGCCAGATCCGGGGCGTGCAGCAGGATCATCAGGGCCGCGGTCGAGGCGGGCGCGCCGACCAGGGCCGCGGTCGGCCAGGCATGGCGCCGGACGATCGTCCTGAGCGCCTCGGCGTTGTCCTTGCGGCATGTCGCGAGGTCCTGCCGCGCCGCCGGTGTGGGACTGCGGTGCGCTTCCCCTGTCGCCCGGTGGTCCTCGTCCACCCGGCGGACCAGTTCGCGGGCGAGGGCGGCGGCGAGCCCGGGGAGTACGGCCGGGTGGCCCTCCCGTACCTCGTCGTGGGCGAGCCCCGCGCGGTGCTCGTCGGTCGTTCCGGACGCGTATCCCGTGTGCATCTTCCCCACCCCGTCGTGGGTCTCTCCCGTCCCGTGGGGCACGCGGTCCGCCCGTTCGCCGCGCGGCGGGTGGCCCGCGGGGGCCGTGGCCGCGGTCCGTCCTTGTCCGCCGGTGCCCGAAGCGGTCATGGCGACCGTCGGGTGTACGAGGAGAACCGCACCCGCTTTGCCGTGCCGCCGACGCACGCACGGGCCGGGCAGGCGCCGGGCATGCCGAGGCCGACCGTGCCGCAGCGGGACATGTCGACGTCGGCCGTGGCGGAACGGGACATGCCGAGGCCGACCGTGCCGGAGCCGGTCGTGGTTAAGCCGGACACGCCCGCGCCGGGCGTCATGCCGCCGCCCCCGCAACCGAGCGGGGCCAGGACCCGAACTCCCCTGCCCGGCGGGCGTCCAGCGCCTTGTCGGCCGCGGCGGCAACTCTGCCCGGGTTCCTCGGTTGTCCGTCACTCACGGTGGCCATCCAGGTCTCGCGTCATGCTGCCGCGGGCTCGCCCGGCCCACCGGGGCGCCAAGTGCGCTGCGCGCCCGCGCCGTTGTGCGCCGTGGCCGCCGGACTGTGCGGCACATCACTCGGTCCCTATGATTGCGTACACACTCAACCCGTAACAAGCGTTCTGATAATTTCAGAACGATCCGCACGGCTCTGTCTGTGTCAGTCACCGCGTGGCACACTGCTGGCTGTGACGGCCGTACCGGGAGGTAGGACGTGAGCGACAACCGCTCCGGCGGCAGCGCGCCGACCGTCCTGCGGATGGTCCTCGGGAAGCGGCTCCGGCACCTGCGGGAACAGGCGGGGATCTCCTTCGAGGAGGCCGCCCGGGCCATCGAGGTCACCCCTTTGACGGTCCGTCGGATGGAGAAGGCCGAGGTCGGCCTGCGTATCCCCTACGTCAGGGAACTGCTGCGCACCTACGGCGTCCCCGCCTCGGAGGTGGACGACTTCCTCACGATGGCCCGGGAGGCCAACCGGCCCGGTTGGTGGTACTCCTACCGTGACGTGCTGCCCGACTGGTTCAGCGCGTACGTGAGCCTGGAGAGCGAAGCCAGCGTCATCCGTCTCTACGAACCCCACTACGTCCCGGGCCTGTTGCAGACGTACGACTACGCGGCCGCGCTGATGCACGTCGGCTTTCCGAACGCGACCGGGGACGACGTCGCCCGCCGCGTCGACCTGCGGCTGCGGCGCCAGGACCTGCTCGCCAAGCCAGACGCCCCGGCGGTCTGGGCCGTCCTGGACGAAACCGTGCTGCGCCGGCCGGTGGGCGGGGCCGAGGTGATGCGGGCCCAGATCGACCGGCTGAGCGAGGCCCTGGACATGCCGAAGGTCCGGATCCAGATACTGCGCTTCTCGGTGGGCGCGCACCCCGGCGCGTTCGGCCCCTTCCACTACTTCCGCTTCGGTTTCTCCGAACTTCCCGACGTCGTCTACACGGAGAGCCTCGTCGGTTCGGTCTACGTGGACCAGCCCGCCGACGTCGTGACGTACCTCGAAGTGCTGGACCGGATGTCCGTGCAGGCGGAGCCGGTCTCCCGGACCAGGAGCATCCTGGGTGAACTGCGTGAGGAGTTGTGAGCCATGACGTCCATGGACCCCGCCCCCAGCCGTGTGTCCGCCGTCGAACTGGGCACCGAGGGCTGGGAGAAGCCCTGGAGCGGCACCAACGGCGGCAGTTGCGTGGAGGCCAAGCGCCTTCCCGACGGGAGCGTCGCCCTCCGCCAGTCCAGGGATCCGGAGGGGCCCGCGCTGGTCTACACCCGGGACGAGATGATCTCGTTCCTGGAGGGCGCGAAGTCCGGCCGGGCCGACTTCCTCGTCGACTGAACCGGGCTCACGCCGTGCCCGTCAACAGGGCTCTCCGAAGCCTGAGTTGACGCTACGTTGGGACGACCGGCGACGTACGGCAGGAGATCCCCATGGCAGACGGCCAGCACATCCCCGACCAGGACGCCCTGTCGAAGATCGACACCTCGGTGCCGCACTCCGCCCGCATCTGGAATTACTGGATGGGCGGGAAGGACAACTACGAGGTCGACCGGGCTGCGGGAGACGCCTATCGCCGGATCGCGCCGAACATCGAGACGATGGCCCGCGCCTCCCGCGGTTATCTGATCCGGACCGTGACGTTCGTCGCCGGTGAACTGGGCATCCGCCAGTTTCTGGACATCGGCACCGGCCTTCCCACGTACGACAACACCCACCAGGTCGCCCAGCGCGTGGCGCCCAGGTCGCGGATCGTCTACGTGGACAACGATCCGCTGGTGCTGCGGCACGCCCAGGCGCTGCTCACCAGCACGCCCGAGGGTGTCACCGACTACATCGACTCGGATCTGCACGAGCCCGAGAAGATCATCGAGGCGGCGGGCAGGATCCTCGACTTCACGCAGCCGGTCGCGCTGATGCTGATGGGCATCCTGGGCCACATCCAGGACTACGAGGAGGCCAGGTCGATCGTGCGCCGCCTCCAGGCCGCCCTGCCGTCGGGCAGCTATTTCGTGCACTACGACAGCACCGACACCGACGCCGAGCTGAAGCGGGCCCAGGAGGGCTACGACGACACCGGCGCCATCCCGTACGTGCTGCGCAGTCCCCGGCAGGTCGCCGCGTACTACGAGGGTCTCGAACTGCTGGAGCCCGGCATCGTCTCCTGCCCGCTGTGGCGGCCCGAGCCCGGCACCGATCCGCAGCCGACGGACGTGTACGGAGGCGTCGCCCGCAAGCCTTGACGCCCGCCCCTGGCATACGGCCGTGCCGCACGGGCCCTGGCGCCCCCCGTCGGCGCCAGGGCCCTTCCGCGGGCGGTCGGTGGGCCGGTCAGGACCGTGCGGCCGGCTGGATGTTCTGGTTCAGCCGGAACAGATTGCCCGGGTCGTGGTCCGCCTTGATCCGGGCCAGCCGCGCGTAGTTGTCGCGGTAGCTGGCGCGCACCCGCTCCTGCCCCTCGTCCATCATCATGTTCACGTAGGCGCCGCCCGCCGAGTACGGGTGCAGGGCCTCGAAGTAGTCGACGGTCCACCGCCTGATGAGGTCGGCGTTCGCCGGGTCGGGGTCCACCCCCGCGTACACCGAGGCCCAGCGAGCGTCCCGGTAGCTCCAGGCGGTGTCCGTCGGGGCGTGGTCGTGGACGGCGCCGTCGATCGGGTACAGATGGAACGTCGATTTGAGCGTGGGCAGTCCGGCCCCGAACTTGGCGTGCTGGTCGATGGCGTCACCCGGGATCTCGTTGACGAAGTCGGCGCGCCAGTACCACTGGTCGCCGGGCGGGTAGAGCCCGTCGAAGGCCGACTGGATCGCGGGGTGCGGCATCGGCGCGGGCCCGTGCAGCATCGGTTCGGGCAGCGCGTCGAGCAGGGGCGCCATCAGCCGGGCCGCCGTGTCCGCGTCGTCCCCCGCGTAGCACCACACCACGCCGCAGGCCTTGCGTCCCTGGATCTCCTCGGGGAACGGCGGGGCCGGCGGGACGGCGCCGAACAGGAAGAAGCCGCCCAGCTCACGGGGTGCGTGGGGGATGAAGTCCCGGTAGGCGGTGAGGACTTCGGTGGCCGATTCGACGGGCCAGAAGGTGGGTCCGGCGACGACCGTGCTCAGCTCGTGCAGCCGGAACCGGAACGAGGTGACGACCCCGAAGTTGCCTCCTCCGCCGCGGATCGCCCAGAACAGGTCGGCGTTGTCGTCGGCGTTCGCGCGCACCTGTGTGCCGTCGGCCAGTACGAGGTCGGCCTCCAGGAGGTTGTCGATGGTCAGCCCGTACGTGCGGCTGAGGTGTCCGAGGCCGCCGCCCAGGGTGAGGCCGCCGACACCGGTCGTGGAGATGATGCCGCTCGGTGTGGCCAGCCCGTGGGCGTTCGTGGCCCGGTCGACCTCGCCCCAGACGCAGCCGGCGCCGACACGTGCGGTCCTGGCGCCGGGGTCGACCTCGATGTCCTTGAGCGCCGACAGGTCGACGACCACGCCGTCGTCGCAGGTTCCGAGGCCCGCTCCGTGGTGCCCGCCGCCGCGGACCGCGAGCGGCAGCCCGTGGTCGCGGGCGAAGCCGATGGCACGGGCCACGTCCTCGGCGCCGGCGCAGCGTGCCACCAGGGCGGGCCGCCGGTCGATCATCGCGTTGTAGACGGCGCGTGCCTCCTGGTAACCGGAGTCGTCCGGACCGGTCAACCGGCCCTCGAACGCGGTGAGTTCCTGGCGGGCCGCCTGCGCGGGCGTGACGGACATGACATCCCCCGATCCGGGGCCCCGTGGTCCGGGCCCCTCCGATGGGCCTGTTCTAGTCCGGCGGTCCTGGCGCGGACATCCGTCCCCACCACTCAGCTCGGCGTCCTCGCCTACCTAGGTCTGCCTGCGCCTGGTCAGGTCGGCCTGCGTCCGGCGTACCCCCGGCTACGGCTCACGGCGCGGCAGGATCCCGAGCTCCGTGGCACGGGCGGCGGCCTCGCGCCGCGAGCGGGCACCGAGCTTGTCGAGGACGGCGGCGACGTGGTTGTCGACGGTACGGACCGACACGACGAGCCGTTCGGCCATCTCCGGGTTGGTCAGCCCCTGGGCCAGCAGCCGCACGACCTGCAGTTGGCGCTCGGTGAGGCCTGCGGGGTTCTCCCGGGTGGCGGCGAGCGGCCCGCGCGGGATGTGGCGGACGCCGAGGTGCCGCAGCTCGGAGCGGACCAGCCGGGCCAGGGGTTCGGCGCCGAGCGCGTCCAGGGCCGCGAGGGCGGTGAGCTTGTCGTCCGGGTCCGGGCTCTCGGCGAGGGCGGCTGCATGCTCGTACGGGCATCCGGCCGCTTGCCACGCCCGGGCCGCCTCCCGCCAGCGGCCGGCGGTCTGGAGGGCGTACGGGTGGTCCGAGCCGTCAGCCGGTACGGGGTGTCCGGCCCTGGTGAGCCAGTGGCCGAGTTCGGCGCGGTGCGGGACGACGTTCAGCCGGCGTGCCTGCTCGAAGGCCGCGCCGGCCAGTTCGGCCACCGCCGCGTGATCGCCGCGGAGCCAGGCGGCCTCGGCCCGGGTGGCGGCGACCGGTCCGGTGCGCTGCAGCTCACGGGTGCGTACGGCGATCTGCCAGGCCTCGTCGAGTAGTTCGTCGCCGCCTTCGCGGCCCCGCCGGACGCGGACCCGGGCGAGGACGGTCAGCGCGGGGCAGCGGGCGGGGACGAAGTCGTGGGCGCCGATCTCGGCGTGCCGCTCGGCCTCGTCCCAGGCACCCGCGGCGAACTTCCGCAGAGCCATGGCGACATGGAGATAGCTGAGGAAGCCGACATGCTCGGCCCGGTCGGCCAGCTCCATCCCCGGGCCGAGGTAGCGGTCGGCCTCGGTGTGTTCGAGGCGGTCCAGCAGTGCCCAGATGAGGTTGGCGTACGAGCGGCAGGCGTGCTCGACCTCGCCCGCGGCCAGCGCGACCCGCAGGCTCTCCTCCAGCTGGGCGCGGCCCAGCGGGTCTCCGGCGCGCCAGCGGGCGGTGCCGACGTTGTTCAGGGCGTGCGCGAGGATCGCGTCGTCGCCCGTGCGGCGGGCCAGGAGGATCGCGCGCTCGCCGAAGTCGACGGCCTGTGCGGTGCGTTCGGACAGCATGTGGAGCTGGGAGGTGTTGCTGAGCGCGAGGGCGAGCAGCCGTTCGTCGCCCGCCTCCTCCAGGACGGCGATGGCTTCCCGGGCGGCGCGCTGTGCCTCGTCGGCGTTCCCCGCCCACCAGTGGATGCGGGAGAGCCAGCGCAGGTCGGCGCCGAGCGCGCGGGTGTCGCCGAGGAACCGGCGCAGGGCGACCGCGTCGCGTTCGGCGTCCACGGCCGCCGCGGAGTCGGCGATGGTGTAGCTCTCGATGGCGAACCGCTCCAGCAGGTCGGCGAGTTCGGCCGCGTCGAAGCGGTCGCGCTGTCGCAGGACCAGCCGCAGATGGGCCGCGGCCTCCCGGTGGGCGCCGGCGCCGGACGCGTCCCGGGCGGCATCGGGCCCGTACCGTGCGATCGCCTCCTGGTCTCCCGCCTGGGCCGCGTGGTGGACGACACGGGCGGGGTCGGAGCCCGGCTCGGCGACGAGTGCGGCCAGGACGTGGCGGTTGAGTTCGATGCGCCGTGCGGCGGGCAGCGAGTCGGCGACGGCCCGGCGGATCAACTCGTGGCGGAAACCGGCTCGTTCGGGGGTCACGGTCAGCAGTCCGCGCTGTTCGGCGACGGCCAGCTCGGCGACGCCGTCCGGCAGCAGCGCATCGACGAGCGGCCGTTCGACCGCGGAGGGTACGACGGCGAGCTGTTCCAGGGCGTCGCGGGTGCGGTCGTCGAGGTCGCGCAGCCGGGCCAGGACCGCGTCGACCACTGTCGGGGGGACGGCGCCGGTGCCGCCGGCCGCCACGACCTCGGCGACGAAGAACGGGTTGCCGGAGGTGACCTCGTACACCTCCGCCGGGTCCAGGCCGCTCACCGCGCTGAGCCGGTGCACGGCGCCCGGGGAGAGCCGGGACAGCGGCAGGCGGTGCACGCGTTCGGCCCGGGACACCTGGCCGAGGAGGTGGTGCAGGGGGTGGCGGCGGTCCAGTTCGTCGTCGCGGTAGGTCAGGACCAGTACGGCCGGGAGGCGTTCCACCCGGTGCACCAGGAACCGCAGCGCGTCGAGGGAGGCCTCGTCGGCCCAGTGCACGTCCTCGACGACGAGGACGGCCGGGTGCGGGGCCGCGGTGAGTTCGGCCCGCAGCGCGTCGTAGACCCGGGGCCGGTCGCCGCCCGCGGTGAGAGCCCGCGCCAGTTCCGCGCCGACGCCACCGACGAGATCGCGGAAGGGGCCGAGCGGGCGGCGCGTGGCGAGGTCGTCGCACTCCCCCACCAGGACGCGCGACGCCGCGGGCAGCACTCCCGGCATGGCCTTCACCAGGCTGGACTTGCCGATGCCCGCCTCGCCGTGGACGAGCACCACGCAGCCGGCTCCGTCGGCCGCCTCCCTGGCGGCCGAGGCCAGCCGGTCCAGCTCGTGCTCGCGTTCGAGGATCCCCCCGTCCACGGCGCCATGCTGGCACATGCACACCTCTTGAAGCCCCACAGCGGCGCCCCTAGGATCGTTCAAGAATCTTTGAAACGTTTCAAACAGATTCACACGTCTCCCACCCGACGCTCCCTCATCCCTCACTCCGTCACCCCCGCCCCCGCACCCGCGCACGTACGCAACCAAGGGACACCACATGACCAAGGGTTGGAACCGCCGCGCCTTCCTCCGGACCTCGGTGGCCGGAGCCAGTGCCTCCGCCGCCCTCGCCTCCGGCACCACCGCAGCCGCCGCCTCGGCCCCCGACGCCGGCGCCGCCCGGCCGGGCAGGCTGCGCATCGAGCGCACGACCGTCGAGTACGCCGAGACGCTGCTCGGCACGGAGGTGGAACAGCCGCGGCTCACCTGGGAGTTGACGGCCGACGGACACGGCGCCCGGCAGAGCGCGTACCACGTGAGGGTCGCGCTGAGCGAGAAGGGCCTGCGCGAGGGACAGCGCGCGCTCTGGGACTCCGGCCGGGTCGCGTCGGACCGCAGTGTCGGGATCGTCTACGCCGGCCCCGCTCTGCGGCCGCGCACCCGTTACCACTGGCAGGTCAGGGTCTGGGACGGCGAGGGCCGGCCGTCGGCGTGGAGCGCGCCGCGCTGGTGGGAGACAACGTTGTCCAAGGACTCCTGGCAGGGGTTCTGGATCGGTGCGGCCGGCGCGCCCGAGCCGCCGACGTTCGACGGGGCGTCCTGGATCTGGTCGCCGGGCGCGACCTCCAACGACGCCCCGAACGGGCCGCGTTGGTTCCGTGGGACGTTCACCGCGCCCGCGGGCTCCGACATCCGAAGAGCCACACTGCTGGCGACAGCCGACGACGACTTCACCCTCTGTCTCGGCGGCGTCCAGGTCATGCACCAGGCCGAGCAGACCGACGCGTGGCGGCAGGGCCATCTCCTCGACGTGACCGAGGAGGTGAAGGCGGCGGGCTCCGGACGCCTGGTGGTCGCCGCCCTCGCGACGAACCGCGGCAACGCGTCGGTCAACCCCGGCGGTCTGCTCGTACGGCTCCTCGTGGAACTCGGCACGGGCACCGCGGAGCTGGTCACGGGCGAGGGCTGGCGCACCGCCGACACCGAGCAAGAGGGCTGGCAGCAGGAGGAGTTCGACGACTCCGGGTGGGCCGCGGCGGCCGTGCTCGCCCCGTACGGGCAGGGCCCCTGGGGCTCCGGTGTGTCGATCGCGGCGCCCGAGCAGCCCGCGCCGCTGCTGCGCCGCGAGTTCACCGTCACCAAGCCCGTCTCCCGCGCCCGCCTCTACATCAGCGGACTCGCCTACTACGACGCCGAGATCAACGGCGAACGCGTCGGCCGCCAGGTCCTCGACCCGGGCTTCACCGACTACGACGAGACCGTCCTGTACGCCGTCCACGACGTGACCGGCCACCTGCGCCGGGGCGCCAACGCGATCGGGGTGACCCTCGGCCGCGGCTTCTTCGGCATGACGACACCGAACGTCTGGAACTGGCACCGCCCGCCGTGGCACGACGAGCCGCGCCTGCTGGGGCAGTTGGAGATCGACCACCCCGACGGTTCACGCACCACGGTCGCCACGGACGGCGGCTGGCGCATCACCGAGGGCCCGACCCGCTCCAACTCGCTGTACGCGGGCGAGAGTTACGACGCCCGCAAGGCGCACGGGGCCTGGACCCGCCCGGGCTTCGACGACAGTGGCTGGCAGCGGACGGAACGCAGGGACGCCCCCAAGGGCACGCTGCGCGCACAGCCCCACGACCCGATCCGGGTCATCGAGACCGTACGCCCGGTCGCCGTCGAGGAGTTGAGCGAGGGCGTGTACGTGGTCGACATGGGCCGGACCATGGCCGGCTGGACGCGGCTGACCGTGCGCGCCCCGGCCGGGACGACCGTGCGCCTGGTCCACGGCGAGAAGCTGAAGTCCGACGGAAGCGTGCACGCGGAGACCGGGCACGTCCCGGGCCGGTTCCAGACCGACGAATACGTCTGCGCGGGCGGCGGCGCCGACGAGGTGTGGGAGCCGAAATTCTCGTACAAGGGATTTCGATACGTGCAGGTCAGCGGGTTGCCCGCGAAGCCCGAGCCGTCGCAGGTGCTGGGGCGTGTGGTGCACACGCCGGTGGAGGCGACGGGGTCCTTCGCCTGTTCCGTGCCGTTCTACCAGCAGCTGGAGCGCGCGATGCGGCGCACGCTCCTCAACAACCTGCACGGCATCCCGACGGACACCCCGATGTACGAGAAGAACGGCTGGACCGGTGACGCGCAGCTGGGCGCGCCCGTCATGGCGTACGCGCTCGGCGTGCACCGCTTCCTGTCCAAGTGGCTCGGCGACCTGAAGGACAGTCAGAACGCGGACGGGCAGCTGCCGGTGATCGTACCGAGCGGCGGCTGGGGCTACGGCGACCTCGGTCCGTCCCCCGAGTGGACGACCGTGTACCCGTTCCTGCTGCGGGAGATGTACCGCGTGTACGGGGACGAGCGGCTGGCCCGCGACCACTGGACGCCGCTCACCCGCTATCTGGACTGGGAGATATCGCGGCTGAGGGACGGCCTGGCGGTGACCGCGCTCGGCGACTACCTGCCCCCGGGATACGGCGGCAACCCGCCCGAGGACACCCGGCTCACCGCGACGGCGTATCTGCACCGGGCGCTCACCGACACCGCCGAACTCGCCGACCTGCTGCACGACCCGGCGGTCGCCACCCGCTATCGCGGGGCAGCGGCCGGGCTCAAGGAGGCTTTCAACGCGGCCTTCCTGGGCCCCGACGGTCACTACCGCACAGCGAAGGATCCCGGATACCGGCAGACGAACAACTGCATACCGCTCGCCTTCAGGCTGGTCCCGCCCGGCGCGCGGGCCTCCGTCGTCGACTCGCTCCTCGCCGACATCGAGGAGCGCGGCAACCACCTCAACACCGGCGCGCTCGGCACCAGCGTCCTGCTGCGGCAGCTGTCCGCGCAGGGACATCCCGAGGTGGCCCACGCGATCGCCACCCAGCGCACCTATCCGAGCTGGGGGTACTGGTTCGAGAACGGCGCCGACACCATGTGGGAGATGTGGCCGGTCGACTCACGCTCCCGCGACCACTATTTCCAGGGCACGGTCGTGCAGTGGCTGTACGAGAACGTGGCGGGCCTGCGCCCCGGTGACGCCGGGTACCGCACCTTCACCGTGCGCCCCGACGGCCGTACGGGAGTGGACTGGGCCCGCACCTCGATACGCACCGTCCGCGGCGAGGCCTCGGCCGCCTGGTCGGTCGTGGACGGCTCGCTGCGCCTGTCGGTGCGCGTCCCGGTGGGGTCCACGGCCGAGGTGCACGTACCGGCGGCGACGCGCTCGGCGGTGCGCGCTCCGCGCGGGGCGAAGTACGCGCGGGTGGAGCCCGGCTTCGTCGTCCATGAAGTGGCGCACGGGGACTGGGAGTTCGTGGGGCGGGCCGCCGGCTGAGCGGCGCGGCGGCTCAGGAGGCGGTCCGGGCCTCCAGGTCCGAGCGGGTGTCGTTGCCGTACACCCCCGTCTCGTCCCCCCGGATGCCGTACCAGAGCTGGAAGCGGGCCACCGCCGCTGTCAGCGTGGCGTCGTAGACGCCGCTGGGCGTGCCCTCCTTGTACACGTCGGGGATGCGCAGCAGCCGTTGCTGCAGGTCGCTGACCGCAGGGCCGCTGTCGCCCTCGCGCAGGGTGCCGGGGCCGTCCGGGTCGGCGCCCCCCGGCGCCGGAGGCGCGGGCGCCGCAGCGGGCGGCGCGGACGACGCGGCGGGGGGCCGCGCCTGGGCGGGGTCGTCGTCCTTGTCCCAGGTGAGCAGCAGGGCGGCGCTGAACCCGCCCAGCGCGGCGACCGTCGCGGCGACACCGAGCACCGTACTGCGGACGAAGGTGCTGCGGCCGTGGGCCGGCCCCTTTCCGGCCTGACGCCCGCGCGGCGCCGGCTTGCTGTCGCCCTCGACCACGGGCGGCAGTTCCTGCGTGTCGTCCTCCGTGGTCCAGGGCTCGGCGACGCCCTCCGCCGCCGGTGCGGCGACGGCGACGACCTCGTAGCCGTCGTCCGGTTCTCGTTCCCTCTCCTGGACCTGCCTCAGCAGATCCGCCAAGGACCCTGGCTGCCGGCGGCGCAGCACACTGGTCGGTTCCAGCGCCGAACGACGCGGCGGCTCTTCGGGGTCGAACGGTGTCGACAACCTGCTCTCCCTCCGGGCGTTACTGAGAAGGGATACGGGTCGCTCCGCCCGGCGGTTCAACGACGGGACACCGGGCCGGAGCGCGCCGCCGAAGCGGCGCGCGCCCCGGTACACCGGCGCACCGGGCCGTGCCGGGTGGGACCGTCGGTGCGCGGGTGCGCCCCGTCCGGTCAGCACCCGGCAGGCGTCAGCGGTCCATCAGCGCGAACACGCCCCAGCCCAGATACTCGCGCTGGTAGCGGACGTGGCGCAGGGGCCCGGTCGCCAGGTCCTCGCGGAGCTCGTCGGCGAGTTCGTCGTCCGGGTTGGCGTCCAGCCAGCGGCGGGTGCTGAGCCACTGCGCGGCCACGTACCGGTCCCAGCTGTCCTGGTCGGCGAGGACCATCTCGACGAGGTCGCAGCCGAGGCCGCCGAACTGCTCGACCAGTTCCGGGAGCGAGCGGTGGTCGTCCCTGCTGCCGGCGTGGCAGCCCTCGACGGTCGCCCGGTCCGGGGGTTCCTGACGCCAGTACGGCTCGCCGATGAGCATGATCCCGCCGGGGGCGAGGCTCCTGCGCAGGAGGTCGACGGTGCCCGCCACCCCGCCGCCGATCCAGGTGGCACCGACGCACGCGGCGATGCCGACGGGTTCGTCGGCGACATGGCCCGCCGCGTCCCCGTGCAGGAAGTCGACGCGGTCGGCGACGCCCAGTTCCCCGGCGCGGGCGCGCGCGTTCGCCAGGAACACGGTGCTGATGTCCACTCCGGTGCCGGTCACGCGGTGGTCGCGCGCCCAGGTGCACAGCATCTCGCCGCTGCCGCAGGCGAGGTCGAGCACGGCGGTGCCCGGCGCGGGGCCGAGGGCCCGGCCCAGGGCGGCCAGCTTCTCGCCGGTGAACGGGTTGTGGATGCGGTGTCCGCTCTCGCGAACGGTGAAGCTACGTGGGAGATCCACTTCTGGGATTCCTTCGGTCCGAGGAGATCGAGAAGGTCACGGAGGCCGGAATGCGCAGGCCGTCGTACGCGGCCGCGCTCGTCTGGACCGTCATCTTCCGCACCTCACTCGACAGGGACCGTCACTCGCTCGGACCGGCTGAGGCTAGATCGGCGGACCTCACGTGTCCAACGGTTTTCACCGGGTCCCACTGCTTTTGCCGACGTGGCAACAAAGTCCGGCCCATCGGATGACAATGAAAATGATTGTCGATAGCGTGTGCGTCGGTCACGTCGTCCGCACCCCGTCATGGGGCTCCCTCGGCGTGCCCTGAAGCACAACCGGCATGCACGAAAGGGGAGTTGTGGCTCATCTGTTGGTGGTCGAAAGCTGGGTCGGGTCGATGAGCAGACTCCTGCCACGGGCGATCCGGGAGGGCGGGCACGAGTTCACCTTCCTCACCCGGGACCTGCACCACTATCTGCGCTCCGCACCGGAGGGCACGGCCCATCCCCTGCTCGCGGCCCGCACCGTCACGACCGCCGAGACGAACGACATCGACACCCTGCTCCCGCACGTGGAGCGGCTGCACGAGGCGCTCGGCTTCGACGGAGTGGTCACGTCCTGCGACTACTACCTGCCCACCGTGGCACGGATCGCCGCACGGCTGGGGCTTCCGGGGCCGACGCCCGAGGCCGTGGAGAACGCGTGCCGCAAGGACACCACCCGCCGTGTCCTCGGCGAGGCCGGCGTCCCCGGCCCCCGGTTCGCCGTCTGCGCGGACCGGGCCGCGGCCGAGGGGGCCGCCCGGGAGCTGGGCTTCCCGCTGGTGATCAAGCCCGTCGACCTCTGCGCGGGCATGTTCGTACGGCGCGTGGACGACGAACGCGAACTGACCGAGGCCTGCCGCGCCATCGCGGACTTCCCGCTGAACGCCCGCGGTCAGCTGCGCGCACCCGTACTCCTCCTCGAAGAACTCCTCGACGGGCCCGAGGTCAGCGTGGAGACCGTGTCGTTCGCCGGTACGACCCATGTGGTGGGCGTGACCGACAAGAGCCTCGGCGGGGCGCCGGCCTTCATCGAGACCGGCCACATGTTCCCCGCCGATCTCGCCCCGGCCGACGCCGAGGCCGCGCAGGACACCGCCGTCCAGGCGATCAAGGCGCTCGGGCTGGACTCCGTCGTGGCTCACACCGAGATCAGGCTGACCGCCGCCGGACCCCGTGTCGTCGAGGTCAATCCGCGCCCGGCCGGAAACCGCATCACCGAGCTGATCCGTCACGTCACCGGCCTCGACCTGGCCGCCGCCTGCGTCGACGTGGCACTCGACCGCACCCCTGACCTGCGGCCCCGTGCCACCGGGCTGCGCAGTGCGGCCGTGGGTTTCCTCGTGCCGGACACCGAGGGGGTGCTGGAGTCGATCGAGGGCTCCGAGCAAGTGCGTTCCGCGCAGGGCGTGCTGGAGGTGCAGCTCGCCGAGCCGGGCCGGGCCGTGAAGGCCGCGGGCAGCAACAACGAATATCTCGGCCATGTGATGGCGGGCGACGCCGAAGGGCTCGGAGCGCGGGCCCGGGTCGCGTCGCTGCTGTCCGCACTGCGACCGCGGGTGACCACCCGATGAGGGCGCCGGCATCGACGACGGCGCCGGCACAAGGCCAGGCACAGGCACAGGCACAGGCACCCGTACACGTACCGCTCTCGTACGACGATCTCGTGCGGCGGGTTCTCGCCGGTGAGCTGGGTCCGGGCCCGCAAGGGCTGCGCGTCGCCGTGGCCTTCACGACGACTCAGGCCGTACGGCACGACGGGCGCCGCGGCGGCTACCGCAACGAGGTGCTCAGTCTGCGCCTGGGCCGGGCGGTCGGCTCCTGCGCGGTCGAACCCGGAGCACTGCCGGACGGCGCGGTGGAGGACTGCGCCGGAGCCGACATCGCACGGCTGCTGGAGCATCCGCTGCCGGCGGTCCGCGTGGCCGCGCTGGACGCCTACCTCATGCATGTCCGTCCGCACACGCCTGAGCACGGGGCACTCCCCTGTCCCCTGCCCGCCGGGAGTTCCCTGGAGAAGTCCCGGGCACGGGCGCGGGCCGTCGTCGAGCTCCTGGACGTCCGGCCGGGGCAGACCGTGCTCGTCGTCGGTGTCGTCAACTCCCTCCTGGAGGCGCTGCGTGCCCGTGCTGTCTCGTACATACCGTGCGATCTCAAGGGCGGTACGACGGAGTGGGGCGAGCCGGTCGCGACCGACCTGCACGCCGAACTCGGGCGCTGTGACGCAGTGCTGGCCTCCGGCATGACCCTCGGCAACGGGTCCTTCGAGCCACTGCGGACACATGTCCTGGGCAGCGGACAGCGATTGGTGATGTTCGCGCAGACCGGCAGTGCCGTCCTGCCCTGGTTCCTCGGCGCCGGGGTGAGCGCGGTGTGCGCGGAGCCGTACCCCTTCTTCTGGCTGGACGGCGGTCCCGGTGTCATCCACCGCTACCGCAGTGCGGAGGCCGCGCTGTGACCACGGCCGCGCTGCGCCCCCTCGCCGCCAACCCCGATCTGCTCGCCCTGCTCGGCCGCACACCGCTGGCCAGGGTGACCACCGACCTGCCCTGCCCGCAGCCGGGTTTCTGGGCCAAGCTGGAAGGTCTCGCCGCCGGGGGCATGAAGGCCCGCGCGGCGGTGTCCATGCTGCTCGGCGCACGTGAGCGGGGTGAACTGCGCCCCGGCGCACCGGTGGTGGAGTCCACCTCGGGGACGCTCGGTATCGGACTCGCCTTCGCCGGGCAGGCATTGGGGCACCCCATCGTGCTCGTCGGCGACACCGAACTCGAACCGTCCATGCGGCAGTTGCTGCGCGCCTACGGGGCCCGTCTCGAACTCGTCGACCGCCCCGCCGGTGTGGGCGGCTGGCAGGCGGCCCGGCTGGCCAGGCTGCGCGAGCTGCTCGGGGCGCTGCCGGACGCGTACTGGCCCGATCAGTACAACAACCCCGACAACATCGCCGGTTACGCCTCGCTCGCCGCCGAACTCGCCGCCCAGCTCGATCACTTGGACGTCCTCGTGTGCAGCGTCGGCACGGGCGGTCACAGTGCCGGCATCGCGGGGCCGCTGCGCAGGCACTGGCCGGGACTGCGGCTGATCGGGGTGGACGCCACCGGCTCCACCATCTTCGGCCAGCCCGCCAGACCCCGGCTGATGCGCGGCCTGGGCAGCAGCATCCATCCGCGCAACGTGGCCTACGAGGCCTTCGACGAGGTGCACTGGGTGGGCCCGGCCGAGGCCGCGGACGCCTGCCGGCGGCTCGCCCGCGGCAGTTTCGTCAGCGGCGGCTGGAGCACGGGCGCGGTCGCGCTGGTCTCCGCGTGGGCGGCCCGGGTGCATCCCGGCGCCGTGGTCGCCACCGTCTTCCCCGACGGCCCCCACCGCTACCTCGGCTCGGTCTACGACGACGACTTCGCGGCGGCCCACGATCTCGACCCGGCCACCGCCGCCACCCGCCCCGTCGAGATCCCGCACGCGCGCGCCGTCGAGGCCGCCGGCTGGGTCCGCTGCACCACGGTGACCGACCCCCTGCTCACCACCCTGGAAGGGAGCCCGTGAAGGCCACCCTGCGCACCGTACGGCTCACGCTCGCCGAGCCGCTGCGCATATCCCGTTCCGTGACGGCCGCCCGCGACGCCGTCTGGCTGACGATCGAGCACGACGGCCTGCGCGGCCAAGGCGAGGCCGTCACCAGCGTCTACTACGGCCTCGACACCGACACCCTGCGACAGCGGTTGTACGCGTCCGGCCGTGACCTGGGCCGCTTCCCCGACCCCGAGAGCGCGCTGCGCGAGTGGCCGGCGCAGGACGGACAGCCGGACGACCAGGCGCCCGCTGTCACCGCCGCCGTGGAGGCCGCGCTGCTCGACCTGTGCGGCAAACGGTCCGGCAGCCCCGTCCACCGCCTGCTCGGAGCGGAGGGCGCTCCGAGTGCCCTCACCGCCCGCACCATCGGCATCGTCCCGGCGCCGCACGCCGCCGCGCAGGCGCGCGCACTCGTGACCGCCGGGTTCGCCCTCATCAAGGTGAAGGCGGGCGCCCCGGACCCCGAGGACGACCTCGGCCGCGTACGTGCCGTCCGGTCCGCCGCACCTGACGCCCGGCTCCTGCTCGACCCCAACGGCGCCTGGACCGCCGACCAGGCCCGCCATCTCCTGCCCCGGTACGCGGAGTTGGGCGTCGAGGCCGTCGAGCAGCCCATCGCCCCCGGCGACCCGGAAGCCCTCGCACGGCTCGCCGAGCGTTCACCCCTGCCCCTGATCGCCGACGAGGACGCCGTCGGACTCGAAGACGTACGCCGTCTCGCGGGCCGGGTGCACGGGGTGAACGTCAAGCTCGCCAAGTGCGGCGGTCCCCGCGCGGCACTGCGCATGGCCGAGGTGATCGCCGGAAGCGGTACCGAGCTGATGCTCGGCTGCCTCACCGCCAGCACGCTCGGCCTGGCGCCCGCCGTGCATCTCGCCGACCGTGCCCGCTGGGCCGACCTCGACGGGCATCTGCTGCTCGCCCACGACCCGTGGACCGGGATCGGCGGCGCCGACGGCGTCGTACGGGCGAGTGAGCTGCCCGGGCTCGGCGTACGCGAGAAGGACGGGCACGAGAAGGATGGGCAGAGGCGGCGTACCGGAGAGGTGGTCGGTCCGTGAAGACGCTCCACGAGATACGCGGCTTCTCGCCCGCGATCCGGCTCCTCCTCGTCAACCAGTTCGGTGTCAACACCGGCTTCTACCTGCTCATCCCCTATCTGGCCACGCATCTGGGCGAGGACCTGGGCATGTCGGCGGCCGTCGTCGGGATCGTCCTCGGGGTGCGCAACCTCAGCCAGCAGGGGCTGTTCCTCATCGGCGGTTCGGCGGCGGACCGGCTCGGGGCGCGCGGGGTGATCATCGCCGGCTGCGGGGTGCGTACCGCGGGCTTCGCGTTGTTCGCGCTCGGCGACGGGCTCGCGGTGCTGCTCGCCGCGTCCGTGCTGAGCGGGCTCGCCGGGGCGCTGTTCAACCCGGCCGTGCGGACCTATCTCGCGCAGGAGGCGGGCGAGCGCAAGGCCGAGGCGTTCGCGCTGTTCAACGTGTTCGCGACCGCCGGGGCGCTGGTCGGACCGCTGCTCGGCAGTGTGCTGCTGCTGGTCGACTTCCGTGCCTCCGCGCTCACCGCCGCCGGGATCTTCGCGGTGCTCACCGTGGCGCAGGCGCTGGTGCTGCCCGCGCGGGCGGTGCCGCCGAGTGCGGGCGGTGTGCTCGCGGACTGGCGCGAGGTGGTCGGCAACCGCGCCTTCCTCGCCTTCTCACTGGCCATGGTCGGCATGTTCACCCTGGAGAACCAGCTGTATCTGCTGCTGCCCGACGGGGCCCGCCGGGCCACGGGCTGGGACGGCGCGGCCGGTCTGGTCTTCCTCGTGGGCACGCTCGCCAACCTCGCGCTCCAGCTGCGGCTCACCCGCGCGCTGAAGCCGTACGGCAGACGGGCGATCGGCGCCGGACTCGCCCTGATGGGGCTCGCCTTCCTGCCGCCGATGCTGGTGTCGGGGGCCGGTTCCCCCGAGCTGTGGCACGCCGTCCCCGTCCTCCTGGGCGTGCTGCTCCTCGCTGTGGGTGTCATGGTCGCGCAGCCCTTCGTGATGGAGCTGATCCCCGGTTTCGGGCGGCCGGAGCTGACCGGCACGTACTTCGGCATCTTCTACATGGTGTCGGGGATCGCCGCGGCCGTCGGCAACACGGCCGTGGGCTGGGCCATGGACGCCGGGGACCGGCAGGACGCGGCCTGGCTGCCCTGGGCCTGCTGTCTGGTGTTCGGGCTGGCGTCGGCGGCCGGATTCACCTGGCTGCGCCGCCTCGGCGCCCTGCCCCTGCGTCCCGCCCCTGCCGTGGAGGCGACGGTATGACGAGCGGCAACCTGCTGACCGACAACCCGGAGCTGTACGAGGCCAGGTTCCCCGATGCCGAACGGCTCGCCGGGCGATGGGCACAGGACTGTCTGAGCCGCTACGAGGCCGGGCCGCACGTCCTCGACCTGGGCTGCGGCACCGGCCGGGACGCGGCCCATCTGCACAGCGCGGGACGGTCGGTCGTCGGCGCCGACCTCTCCGAGGCGATGCTGGCGTACGCCCGCGAGAGGCACCCGGGCCCGCGGTACGTACGCGCGGATCTGCGGGACTTCTCCCTCGGACCCGCTGTCTTCGACGCGATGGTGTGCCTGGACAGTGCGCTGCTGTACTGCCACACCAACGACGAACTGGACGGCTTCCTCGCCTCCTGCCGCCGGACCCTGGCTCCCGGCGGGCTCCTGATCGCGGAGATGCGCAACGGCGCCTACTTCCTCGGCCGGAACGACCTGCTGGACACCCCCCGGGTCAACTCCCTGACCTGGCAGGGCGTTTCCTACCGCTCGACGACCACCCTGCACATCGACCGGACCGCGCAACTCCTGTGCCGTCACCGCGTCTGGAGCACCGACGACGGCTCGGCTCCCGTCGCACAGCGCTCGGCCTGGCGGCTGCTCCTCCCGCAGGAACTGCGCCACTTCCTGACCGCGCACGGCTTCACCGTGCTGGAACTGCACGACGGTCCCGGGCCACGTACCGAACCGCCCTGGCACGAAGGCGACCTGCCCGGCACGGCGGCCGACGCCGACCGGCTGCACGTGGTGGCACGCCTGGCCGGCTGACCGCGCCGCACACACCTCACGTACCGCACGCACCTCACACAGCAAGGACATGCTCATGCAGGATCACCCCGGCCTCCGTCGCAGAGGCCTTCTCACGGCGGCCTCCGGTATCGGCGCCCTGGCTCTCGTCGGCTGCGGCAGCTCCGACGACTCCGGCAACGGCGATTCCGGCAAGGGGGGCGACGGGAAGCCCCGGCGCGGCGGGCGGCTGCGGGCCGCCTTCGCGGGCGGCGGTGCGAGCGAGACGCTCGATCCGCATCTGGCCAACCTGTTCGCCGACGTGGCCCGCGCGAAGGCGCTCTTCGACAAGCTGGCCGACTACGGGGACGACCTCTCCGCCCAGCCCCGCCTGGCGTCCGGCTGGGAGCCGAACGCGGGGCTCGACCGCTGGAAGGTCACCCTGCGCAAGGCGGACTTCCACGACGGGAAGCCCGTCACCGCCGAGGACGTCCTGTTCAGCTACCGCCGGATCGCCGATCCCGACAAGACGTTCCGGGCCAAGGCCTCTCTCGAACCCATCGACCTCAAGGCGAGCCGGGCCGTGGACGAGCGGACCGTGGAGTTCGTTCTCAAGCGGCCGACCGCCGAATTCCCCAATGTGCTGGCCGCGTTCGGCGCGTACATCGTTCCCGACGGGTCCTCGGCAGCCGACTTCGACAAGAAGCCGGTCGGCTCGGGACCGTTCCGTTTCGTGTCGTTCGCACCGGGCCGTTCGGCTCTCTTCCGGCGCAACGACGACCACTGGGACGGCGCCCCGTACCTCGACGAGGTGGAGTTCGTCGTCGCCAACGAGGAGTCCGCGCGGGTGAACGCCCTGCTCGGCGGGCAGGTCGAGTACGCCCATGAGCTGAACCCGACGACCGCCCGCGCCCACGAGGGCAAGGGCCGGATCGAGATCGTCCGGCTGCGGAACAGCGCCATGCAGGCCTTCGCCATGAAGACCGACCGGGCACCCTTCGACGACAAGCGGGTCCGGGAGGCGTTCTTCCTCATCGCCGACCGCCAGGAACTCATCGACGGGGCACTGTCCGGGGCGGGCGTCGTCGGCAACGACCTCTTCGGGAAGGGGTACGAGTACTACGCCGACGGGCTGCCGCAGCGCGAGCAGGACCTCGACCGGGCGCGCTCCCTCCTGAGGAAGGCGGGCGCCGAGAAGCTGAAGGTCACCCTGGACACCTCGGCGGTCGCGGCCGGGTTCACCGAGGCGGCCGGCATCTTCCGGGACCAGGCGGCGCAGGCCGGCGTCACCGTCGAGGTCAGGATGGGCAGCAAGGACTCGTACTGGGCCGACATCCTCGGCTCCGGGACCCTGTGCTGCTACCGCTCGGGGGCCATGCCCATCGAGGCGCACATCTCGCAGCGCCTGCTCACCGACTCCACCACCAACGCCACCAGGTGGCACCACAAGGACTTCGACGCGCTCTACCAGCAGGCGCAGGCCACGAAGGACGCCGAGGAGCGCGCCGCCGTGTTCGGCCGGATGCAGCGCAGGCTGTACGCCGAGGGTGGCTTCCTGGTGTGGGGGTTCGCCGACTGGATCATCGGAACCGCCAACAAGGTCAAGGGTGTTGACCGCAAGGCACCCGCCAACACACTCGACTGGGCCCGGTTCGACAAGGTCTGGCTGGCGTGAGCGGACTCGGTTCCTGGACCGCCCGGCGGCTGCTGCTCGGCGGGGTGCAGACCGTGGCCGTGGTGCTGCTGGTCTTCGCGCTCACCGAGGCGCTGCCGGGCGACGCGGCGGTGGCCCTCGCCGGGGACCAGCCCGACCCCGCGCGGATCGCCGCCATCCGCGAGGCGATGGACCTGGACCGTCCTGCGTACGAACGGCTCGCCGACTGGGCGGCCGGGCTCCTGCACGCCGACTTCGGCACCTCCCTGGCCTCCGGGCGGCCCGTCACCGCGTACCTCTCCGGTGCCTTCGGGCCGACGCTGCTGCTCGCCGGGCTCACCGTGGTGCTGCTGGTGCCGGTCGGGGTGGGGCTCGGGGTGCTGGCCGCGCGGTTCGAGGGGCGGTTCGTGGACCGGCTGGTCAGTGCGGTGACCCTCGGGGTGTACGCGGTACCGGAGTTCGCGTTCGGCGTGCTGCTCGTGACGGTGTTCGCGCTGCGGCTCGACTGGCTGCCGCCGACGGCGGTCGGCTACGGCACGGATCTGCTCGCGCATCCGGCCGCCCTGGTTCTGCCGGTGCTCGTCCTCCTCTCCCGCCCGGTGTGCTCGCTGTCCCGGCTGGTACGCGCGGGCATGATCGACGCGCTCGCCTCGCCGTACGTCGCCCATGCCCGGCGGTACGGGATCGCGGGAGCCCGGGTCCGGTACGCGCACGCCCTGCCGAACGCGGTGGCCCCGGCCGCCCAGCAACTCGCCCGTACCGTCGACTGGTTGCTGTGCGGGGTGATCGTCGTGGAGGCCCTGTTCGTGATCCCCGGCCTGGGAACCGTGCTGATGAACGCCGTGTCCGAACGCGACGTGCCCGTGGTGCAGGGCCTCGCGGTGGTCTTCGGGGTGATCACGGTGGTGCTGAACCTGGGGGCCGATCTGGTCGCCCACCGGTTCGCGCCGCGGGCGGAGGTGGCCGCGTGAGAACGCCCGGTCGCGTGAGGGCACGCGGGAGAGAGCTGCCGTTCGGGCGTTTCGCGCTCGGGGCCGTCCTGGTGGGTGTGCCGCTCGTGCTCGCCCTGTGCGGACCCATGGTGGTGGGCGGGCCCGGGCCGCGCGCCGCCTCGTTCACGCTCGGCGACGGCCACTGGCTGGGCACGGACTTCGTGGGGCGTGACGTGTGGCGGCAGGTGCTGCTCGGCGGCCGGCCCGTGGTGGTCGTCGCGCTCGCGGCGACGGCGCTGGCGTATCTGGTGGCGCTGCCGCTCGGGCTGATCAGTGCGCTGACGCACAGAACCTGGCTGGAGGAGACACTGATGCGGCCGTTGGACGTGCTGCTCGCCGTACCGTCCCTGCTGATGATCCTGCTGGTGGCCTCCGTGTTCGCGCCCGGCGCCACCGGGCTCGCGCTGCTGGTGGCGCTCGTGAACATCCCGGACGCCGCGCGGATCGTCCGGGCCGCCGCGGCCGACGTGGCCTCCCGGCCGGCGGTGGAGGCGCTGCGCATGCAGGGCGAGTCGTGGTGGCGTATCGCCGTGGGCCATGTCGGCCGGTCGATCCTGCGCCCGCTCGCCGCCGACGCGGGGGTGCGGCTGACGGGTGTCCTGTATCTGGTGGCGACGGCCGCGTTCCTGGGCATCGGGGTGGCGCCGGACGCGGCCGACTGGGCGGTGATGGTGGACCGCAACCGGACGGGGCTGTTCGTGCAGCCCTGGGCCGTGGTCGTCCCGGCGCTGCTGATCGTGGCCCTGACCATGGGCACCAATCTGCTCTGCGACGCGGCACTCAGGGGCCCGGCACTCAGGAAGGGGCCGCGTTCATGAACGGGTCGGGCCGGTCGGGCGGAACCGGCGAGACGGGCGAGACGGGCGAGACCTTGGCTGTGGCGGAGATCGAAGGGCTGACCGTGGAGGTGGGCGGCAGACGCATCGTCGACGGGGTGAGCCTGCGGGTCCTGCCCGGGAAGGTGACCGCGCTGGTCGGGGCCTCCGGCAGCGGGAAGACGACCACGGGGCGTGCGCTGCTGGGCGAGTTCCCGCAAGGAGCACACGTCGAGGGTTCCGTACGGGTGGCGGAGGCGTTGGTCGGTTACGTCCCGCAGCATCCGTCGACCGTGCTCAATCCCGCGCGGCGGGTGGGGGCGCTGCTGCACGACATCGCGCGGGCCCAGGTGCGGGGGATGCCTCGCCGTGAGCGAGGCCCGGCGGCCGGTGAGCGAGTCCTCAGCGCCCTGCAAGCGGCCCAACTGGAGGGCGGACATGGGTTGTTGCGGCGCTTCCCCCATCAGCTGTCGGGTGGGCAGCAGCAGCGGCTCGTACTCGCCCAGGCGTTGCTGCTCGGCGCCCGGGTCGTCGTGGCGGACGAGCCCACCACGGGTCAGGACGCGCTCACCAGACGCCGGGTCGTGGACGAGCTGGCGGCGGTCGCGGCGCGGGGCATCGGGGTGGTCCTGCTCAGCCACGACCTGGAGACGGTACGCGCGCTCGCCGACGAGGTGCTGGTCATGCGGGACGGCAGGGTCGTGGAGTCGGGCCCGACGGAGCGGGTGTGGCTGGCTCCCGTCCATCCCTGGACGCGTCAACTCCTGTCTGCGCCAGCGCCGTTGGCGGAGTCCGCTCCGCTCGGCCCCCGCCCGGAGGCCGTCCTGCGCGTCCAGGGGCTCCGGGCCCGCCACCGGCCCGGCACAGAGGTGCTGCGCGTCCCGGAACTCGCCGTGCACTCCGGAGAATGCCTCGCCGTGCTCGGCCGTTCGGGCAGCGGCAAGACGACCCTCGCCCGCTGCCTCGCCGGACTCCATCGCACCTACGAGGGAGAGGTGCTGCTCGACGGTGTCGCGCTCCCGCGCAGTCTGCGGGACCGGGGGCGGGAGCGGCTGGCGGCCGTGCAGTACGTCTTCCAGGACGCGCGCGCCTCCTTCGACGAGCACCGGCCGGTCCTGGACCAGGTGGCGCGAACGGCGGTGCGGCTACGGGGAGTGGCTGCCTCCCAGGCGCGGACCGAGGCGTCGGCGACCCTCGCCGGCCTGGGCCTGGGCGACACGTTGACGGCACGTCTCCCCGCCCGGCTCTCCGGCGGCGAGCTTCAGCGGGCCGCGCTCGCCAGGGCGCTGCTGGCCCGGCCGCGGGTCCTGGTGTGCGACGAGATCACCTCCGGGCTGGACACGGTCACCCGCCGGGACCTCCTCGACCTGCTCGCCGGACTGCTCCGCGACCGCGACGACCTCTCCCTCGTCCTCATCACCCACGACCTCGACACGGCCCGGCTCGCCACGCGGATCGCGGTGCTGGACGGCGGAGAGGTGGTCGAGCAGGGACCGGCGCGGGACGTCCTCAGCGCGCCCGCGCATCCGTTCACCGTGTCGTTGGTCGAGTCGTCGGCGGAGCCGGCGGCGAAGTCGTGGTCGGTACGGCCGGCGGGGCAGATCTGATCCCCTCGGGCACGGCAGGTGCAACGGGCCGCCGCTCAGCGGAAGTCCACCTCCACCGGGTCCGCCACCACCCTCGTACGAGGCACCAGCGCGACGAGGGCCAGAAGGTCCTCCCGCGCGGTGCCGGTGGGCACGCCGAAGCCGCCCAGCCAGTCCTCGGGCCCGGCGGCGTCGGTGTCGAGCGTGAGGGTGTAGCGGTAGCGGCCGGGCCGTCGGGGGGCGAAGTGGGCGAAGGTCATGAGGGGCAGGCAGCCGGGGCCCGAGGCCGGGTCCCACGACTCGCCCGGCGACAGTTTGCGCAGGTCAGCCGGGCGCAATGGGCTGACGAGGGGGTCCTCGGCCGGTGCGGGGGACGCCACGACGGTGCCACCGTCGGAGTCGGATCGCGTGACGGTCGGCCGGTAGTGCGGGAAGCGCAGTCCGTTCTCGGAGCCGTCGAGCACGCCCGCGATCCACAGGTCGTGGTCGCCGGTGTTGCGGAGCTCCACCCGCACGGTGGCCGGGCGGCCGAGGGGCTGGGGGCCGCTCGGCCCGTACAGGACGAGGTCGATCACTCGGCTGCTCCCCTCCCGTGCCTGTCATGGCCCGGCCCCCGCGTTCCGGGGCCGGTGGGCCCGATGCTGCCACAGGCGTGGCGACCGGAAAGGGCGCTCACGGGCAGAGGGGTGTCCCGTGAGCGCCCTTCCGGGCGCGGGGCGGCCGGGGTCAGCCGCCGAACTCCTCGGTGAGCCGCGCCTTCGTGGAGTCGACCTGGTCGCGTACGGCGTCCTTGACGAACGGCTTGAACGCGGGTGTGTCGAAGTGCCGGACCAGCCGGTCGAGCGTGGAGTTGGCCTCTTCGAGGTCGCCCTGGCGGGCGTAGGCGCGGGCGAGACGCCGTGAGGCCAGGTTGAGCGTCAGGTTGTCGACGCCCTTGCCCTGCTGGGAGACCTTCACGACCTGGGCGAGCTGTTCGATCCCGGACTTGGGATCCGGGGGCCGTACGGTCAGCTCGGTCTTGTCCGGGCTCAGGCTCTTGAACTCGTGCTCGAAGTTCAGGCCCTTGGCGAGGCGCGCGTACACGGCGAAGGGATGGGTGCCGTGCCGCTCGATGACCTCCTGGAGCGCGTCGTTGCCGGACTGCAGCGACGGCGAGTCGGAGCCGCGCAGGGCGAGGATCTTGCCCTGCTCCTCGCCCATCATCAGCTCGGCGAGGCGGAGGTCGGCCTGGCTGACCGGATGCCGTACGTCGAGCCGCAGCACCGGCGAGACGATCCGGGACCCGTCGGAGGCCAGGTAGGCGGCCCGCAGCTGGTAGGTGCCCGGCTGCTGGAAGTAGTGCCCGTCGCGGCCGTAGCCGATGTAGGCGCTGCTGTAGATCGCGGGACGGCCGGCGTCCAGGCGGACGGTCTGGTCCTGGTCGACGCAGCGGCGCAGCAGCGGCCGGTAGAGCACGGTACGTCCGGAGGGCTGCCGGATGGCGATGCTGACGAGTTCGTCGTCGGGGTGGAGGTGATGGTGCGTGGCACGGCCGCGCAGGTCGGTCGTCTCCAACTTCAGCTCCACGACGACCGGTTCGCCGAACGCCAGGCCGCTCTTGTCGGCGCGCAGGCCGAGGCGCAGGCCGGACTCGTCGGTGAGGGGCTCGTCGAAGAGGGCCGGTTCGATGTCGGCGGCGCCGGTGCCGAACGCGTTGGCGCCCATGACGACGTTCCGGTAGAAGCCGTGGCGCAGATGCATCTGCTCGTTGTCGGTGAACTGGAAGGGGAAGGCACCCCAGTAGGCCGCCGCTCCGCCGTTGCCGTTCAACGGCTTGTAGTTCTGCGGGTAGTTCATCCACGACAGGTCCGCGAAGCCGTTGTTGCCGCCGAGCGGGGCCGGTGGTGTGGCCAGGTTCTTCTGCCAGGAGTGCAGCAGGTTGAAGGCGTGGCCGATCTCGTGGACGTACGTGCGGAGCATGGCGCGCTGCTCTTCGGGTCCCGCGCCCTGGATGAGGTCGTAGAAGACCGCGCAGCCCTGCCGCTGGAAGGAGTCGGCGGCGTCGAACATGATGCCGCGCACGCCTGCCATGCCTTCATAGCTGCTGGCTACCAGCAGCCACAGTTTCCATTGCGGGGCGTTGCGCCAGAGACTGAAGTTGGTCTCCATGGCGGCGTGGAGTTCGGTGTTGGTCCAGCCGTTTTGGCTGTTCGCGATGACGTTCGCGGTGCCGGAGACCAGCAGTTCGATCCCGGCCTCGGCGTAGGCCCGCGGCACGGTGAGAATGCGGGCGGGGCTGTTGGCGGGCTGCGGCAGCGATCCGGTGTCGTACGAGAGGAAGGGCACGGCCCCGGTGACGGAGTCCTGCTCCCACTCGACGGTACGGAAGTACGGCGAGATGTACGGGCAGACGTAGGTGGCGCCCAACTGGTTCGGCGGGCGCAGGAATTCGACGGTCGCGGCGCCCGGCCGCTGGTTGGTCCTGCTGCGTGGGACGGTGACCCGCACGAGCGTGTACGCGGTCTGCCAGGTGTAGGAGGCGATGCCCCTGATGACGACCTGGGTGCCGGTCCAGGAGACGGTGGGCGCGTCCACGAGGAACGAACCGAAGTACGCCTGCGTACCGCCGCCCGTGCTGAAGAAGTCGCCGCTGACCTTCCGCAGGACCTTCGGGCCGCCGGGGACGCTGTCGACGTCCACGCGCAGGATCAGTTCGTAGCCGCCGCTGTTGCCGCGGTAGCGACCGCGGACGGGGCGGTGGGCGGGAAGTGCCGCGCCCGACTCGGCGTTCGCGGCCGGTCCGCCGGCGGGCCGGCGCTGCTCCGCTCCGCGTGGTGCTGCTTCTCCCGTGGCGCGTTCCGTCGCGCTCTCCTCGGTGGCGTACTCGTCCCGGGCGCTCTCCTGACCGCTCTCCCACTCCTCGGGGAAGGAGGTGTCGGCCAGGGGCGTCGCCGAGAAGTCGGCCGTCCCCGTTGTCGGGTCTCCACTGGCTGTTGACATGGCGACAAGCCCTCCGTTCGCTCGACGCGCCGTGCGACGGGTGGCGTCCCCGCGACGCCACCCCTGGTCCCGACCGGCCGGAAGGACTGGTGCGAGCACGTTGGCACCGCGCTCCCGTCGCGTCAACGATCCTTTCCGTTGTCCCGCAGAAATACGACGTGGTCGTCCGACAGCTGGTTCTGCAGGTGAAAGCGGTTCGCCAGGAGGTGTCTGCGCCCCCGCTCACCTCACGCCCGGGGCGTCTCGCACACTCGCCTCGCACAATGGGGACATGACTGGGGACGCGACCGCGGACAGGGCGACGATGTACGCCTGGGAGGTGACCGAGCCCGGCCCGGCCGAGAGCGGACCGCTGCGGCTCGTCGAGAAACCGGTCCCCGTGCCGGGGCCCGACGAACTCCTCGTGCGGGTGAGCGCCTGCGGGGTGTGCCGCACGGATCTGCACGTCAGCGAGGGTGATCTGCCGGTGCGCCGGGCGCGGGTGACGCCGGGTCATGAAGTCGTCGGGCGGGTGGCGGGGATGGGGGCGGAGGTCACCGGACACAGCGTCGGCGACCGGGTCGGGGTGGCCTGGCTGCGCCGCACCGACGGCACCTGCGCGTACTGTCTGCGCGGGGCGGAGAACCTCTGTCCCGCCTCCCGCTACACCGGCTGGGACACCGACGGCGGCTACGCCCAGTACACGACCGTGCCGGCCGCCTTCGCCCACCCGCTGCCCGGCGGCCTCGACGACATCGCGACGGCGCCCCTGCTGTGCGCGGGCATCATCGGACACCGCGCGCTGCTGCGTGCCGCCCTGCCGCCCGGCGGGCGTCTCGGCCTGTACGGGTTCGGGGGCAGCGCCCATCTCTGCGCGCAGGTGGCGCTCGCGCAGGGTGCGACCGTGCATGTGCTGACCCGGGATCCGGCCGCCCGGCGGCTGGCCCTCGACCTGGGCGCCGCGTCGGCGGCGGGGGCGTACGACGCGCCTCCGGAACCGCTGGACAGCGCGATCCTCTTCGCTCCGGTCGGCGATCTGGTGCCCGTGGCGCTACGCGCCCTCGACCGGGGCGGCGTCCTCTCGATCGCGGGTATCCACCTCAGTGACGTGCCGTCGCTCGACTACGAACGTGAGCTGTTCTACGAGAAAGAGATCCGCAGCGTCACGTCCAACACCCGTGCGGACGCGCGGGACTTCCTGGCCCTGGCGGAGCGCCACGGGGTACGTGCCACGGTGCACCCCTACCCGATGTCGCAGGCCCCGGAAGCGCTCAAGGACCTCAAGGCGGGCCGCTTCGACGGGGCAGCCGTACTGGTCGACGACGGCGGGCCCTGGCGCTGACCTGGGCCCACTCCTCACGAGAACGGAGTCACCCGATGCGCTTGCACCCCTTCGACGACAACCACGCTTCGACGGTGGCCGGTTGGGCGACCACGCCGGCGGAGGCGCTGATGTGGTGCGGACTGCGGGAGTTCCCGGTGCCGGAGGGGACGGTCATGGCCTGGCAGCGGGATCCGGACGTGACGGCGTACGTCCTCATGGAGACTGAACCTCCGCTCGCGTACGGGGAGTTGTGGCTCGACGCCGAGGAGGACGAGGTCGAACTCGCGCGGATCATCGTGGCACCCGGGGTTCGTGGACGCGGTCTGGGCCGTCGGCTGGTCCGGCACCTGCTGGCACAGGCGCGACTGACCGGGCTCCCCGAGGTCTGCATGCGGGTCCACCCGCAAAACACCGCGGCCCTGCGCTGCTACCGCGGAGCGGGCTTCGAACCGGTCGACGCGCAGTCGGCCGCGTGCTGGAACACGGGCCAGCCGGTCGAGTACGCCTGGCTGCGGCACGGGCACGTCTGACCGGCGGGCGCGGGCGGGCCCGGCACCCGGGACCGCGGGGCCGTTCGAGGTGGTGACCAGCGCCGAAATGTTGCGCCGGACGGGGGATTTCTGACGTCGTATCAGCGGTGCGGTGCGTTTCCCGGTTCCGGATGTGAAAGGGAGTCGGATGCACAACCGATTTGTACGACAATCATTCCGCTCGGAGGACTTCGAATGCCCGCCTCACCGCTCACCCGCTCCACCGGCGTCCGCACCAGCGCCGCAGCCCTCACCACGGTCGCCCTCGCCGGCGCCGCCCTCCTCGGGGCACCGGCCGCCCACGCCGCGCCCGACAGCGGAGACGTCAAGATCCACTCGGAGACGACGTCCCCCACCGACCAGCGCGACGAGACGAAGGTCTGCAAGTTCTACCTGGCCGCCTTCAACTTCGAGGGTGTCGGTGTCACGGGGATCACCTACATCATCGAGCCGCAGCCGGCGGCCTCGGCCGCCGCCACCCTCAACGGCACCCTCAACCTGCCCATCGGCACCGGCTACACGGACACGCTGGCGCTGCCCGACGGCAACTACAAGCTCACCTGGAAGCCCGTGGGCGGAGCGGGCGCGGGCAAGGAGAAGCAGTTCAAGGTCGACTGCAAGCCGGCGGCGAAGCCGGACGCCAAGCCGCAGACCCCCAAGGGCCCCGTGCCCGCGGGCGGCGGCGGTCTCGCCGAGACGCCGACCGTGTCGACGGTCGCCGCCGCCGGAGCGGTGGGCCTGGTCGGCGTGTCCGGCTTCGTCTACTTCCGGCAGCTGCGTCGCCGGTCCGACGGTGCCGCGTAGGCGCGCGCCCAGGCCCTGGTACCGCACGCGTGCCTACCGCCTGACGAGAACCGCGGTCCTGTTGTTCTCGCTGGTGATGGGCGGCATCTGGTGGTCCGAGGACGACGGCCGACCCGCTGGGCCGGTCGCCGCCCCGGCGGCGGAACTCGGGGACGCGAAGGCGTCCCCGGGTCCGCCCGCCGCCGCGGCACCGGAGCCCCGGCGCACCCCCGCACCCGCACAACCCCCCGTCGACCGTCCCCGCCAACCACCCCCTCCTCCCCCGCGGCCTCCGTCGTCCGCGCCGCCCCGCTCGGCCCAGCCGCCTCAGTCACCTCGACCGTCGCAACCGGCGCAACCGGCTCAGACGTCCCCGCCGCCCCAACCCCCCAGGCAGCCGCAGCAGCCTCCGCAGCCGCGAAAACCACGGCAACCGCAGCAGCCGCACACCCTCGCCCGTTCCAAGCCCACCAGCCTGAACATCCCGTATCTCCGCCTGCGGGCCCCGGTCATCGGGCTGGGCCTGGACCGACGTCAGCAGCTCACCACCCCGCCGGTCGACAAGCCCAGACTGGCCGGCTGGTACGAGGGCGGCCCGTCACCGGGGGAGAAGGGCACCGCCGTGGTGGTCGGCCATCTGGACACCCGTACCGGGCCAGCCGTCTTCGCCGGACTGAGCACGCTCAAACCGGGTCTGCTCGTCGAGGCCCTGCGCGCCGACGGACGTACCGCCGTCTACACGGTGGACGCGGTCCGCGTGTACGAGAAGGCGCGCTTCCCCAGTCGGGAGGTGTACGCCGCGCGACAGCGTCCGGAGCTGCGGCTGATCACCTGCGGAGGCGTGTACGACCGGCGGTCCGGCTACAAGAGCAATGTCGTCGTCTTCGCTCATCTGACGAAAACCCTGGAACCTGCCCGTCACACCTAGGACCTGTCCGGTCGATCACGGCGAAGACGCGGGGTGTGGCACGCACATCTGCGGCGGGTCGTCCAGCCCCGTTCACTGGTCGCGGCGCTGTACGGACGCCACCGCGACGACCGCCGCGGCCACGGACCACACCGCGTAGACGGTCCATGCCCCGCCCGCCGTCCAGGGGTGGGCGACCGGCTGATGGCCCACGGCCGTCAGCCGGTTCCACGCGCCCGCCGGCAGAGCGTGGCCGACGACGGCCGCCCAGTGGCGGTCGGCGCCGAAGACCAGGGGCAGCAGCAGGAGGACCACCACGTTCGCCGTCATGGTGGCCGCGCTGTGCCGCAGGACAGCGCCGAGTGCGAGGCCCACGAGCGCGGAGACCGGCGCGAGGAGCGCGGACGCCACGACGAGGCGCAGGGCACCGGGGTGATCGATCGGCACACCGGCGTCCCGGCCGGACAGGACGGCCTGGGTCAGGCCGAACGAAGCCGCGGAGACCACCGCCCCCAACACCGTCGTGACGGCCGTGACCACGCACACCTTCGCCGCCAGCACCGAACGCCGGGCCGGTACGGCGGCGAACGTCGTGCGGATCAGCCCGGTCCGGTACTCACCGACGATCACCGTCGCGCCGATGCTGCTGACAGCCAGCATGAGCAGCATGGCGGCGTCCGTGGAGAACGCGATCGACAGGGGGATACCGTCCCGGACGAAGTCGGCCCGTGACGCCGTGTCCCGCTCCGACCAGTAGCGGTAGGTGTCATAGGCCATACCCGTGTTGAAGCCGACGACGGCCAGCGCGGTGGCGACCAGCGCCCAGCCGCTGGAGCGCAGCGACCACCACTTGGTCCACTCGGCGGCCAGGAGGTCGCGGAACCTGGCCCGGGGCTCGGCGACTTGACCGCCTGCGGCCGTGGCAGTGGCAGTGGCGGCGGTGTGAGCGGCGGCCGTGTCGGTCATCGGCCCGCTCCCGCGACATGGTCGACGCTGTCCGCGGTGAGTTCCATGAACGCCTCCTCCAGGGATGCGGACCGGGTGGACAGTTCATGCAGCAACACCCGGCGTTGCAGTGCGAGTTCACCGATGCGTTCGGCGCTCAGGCCGGTCACCGTCAGCGCGTCCGCCTCCTGCCGAAGCACCTGCGCCCCCTCCCCCGTCAGCAGTCCGGCGAGTGCCGTGACGTCGGGGGTCCGTACCGTCACGCTCGGGCGGGTGCCGCGGGCCGCGAATCCGGCCAGACTCTCGGCGGCGATCAGCGAGCCGCGGCCGATGACGACGAGGTGGTCCGCGGTGTTCTCCATCTCCGCCATCAGATGACTGGAGACCAGCACGGTGCGGCCCTCGCCGGCCAGCCGGCGCAGCAGTCCCCGCAGCCACTTCACGCCCTCCGGGTCGAGCCCGTTGAGGGGTTCGTCGAAGAGCAGCACCGGCGGGTCGCCGAGCAGTGCCGCCGCGATGCCGAGCCGCTGTTTCATCCCGAGGGAGAAGCCGCTGATCCGGCGCCGGGACGCGCCCGCGAGACCGACCTCCTCCAGCACCTCGTCCGCCCTGCGGCGCGGGATGCGGTTGGACCGGGCCAGTACGTACAGATGCGTCCGCGCGGTACGGCCCCCGTGCACGTCGTGGGCGTCCAGCAGCGCGCCGACGTGCCGCAGTCCGCGCGGCCGGTCCCGGAAGCGGCGGCCGTCGACGGTGACGGAGCCGCCGGTGGGGTCGTTCAGGCCGAGGACGATCCGCAGCGTGGTGCTCTTGCCCGCGCCGTTCGGGCCGAGGAACCCGGTGACGTGTCCGGGCCGCACGGTGAAGCTCAGACCGTCGACGGCGGTGGTGTCGCCGTATCGCTTCGTCAGTTCATCCACTTCGATCATGTGCTCAACGGTGGCCTGATCCGCAGGGGTTGGGCATCCGGCCGGCGCCGACAATCGGGCGGGCCGGTGTCGGCCGGGGATGTACACCCACGGTCGGATGTCCCGCCGGGACCCGGTGGTTACGATCGGCGCATGCCCGCCACCCCTCGCCCTCCGCTGCCCGTACCGGCAGGTGTGCGGTGACCGTCCGCGTCGTACTCGCCGACGACCAGCCCCTCGTCCGTACCGCACTGCGCATGGTGATCGCCGACGAGGCCGGTCTGGAGGTCGTGGGTGAGGCCGGAACCGGCGCCGAGGCGGTGGCGCTCGCCGAGCGGGAGTGCCCGGACGTCGTGGTGATGGACATCAGGATGCCCGGCATGGACGGCATAGAGGCCACCCGGCTGATCACGCGCGGCTCCGGCGGCGCCCGAGCAGCCCATGCCACCCATGTCATCGTCCTCACCACCTTCGATGACGACGACTGCCTCTACGGGGCGCTCAGGGCGGGCGCGGCCGGTTTCCTCGTCAAGGACATGGCGCTGGAGGACATCCTCGACGCGATCCGGGTCGTCGCCACCGGGGACGGCCTGCTCGCGCCGAGCGTCACCCGCCGCCTCATCAGGGACTTCGCCGACCGCCCGGTGTCCGCGGCCCCGGACGCGACGCCGGACGCGGCCCGCTCCGCGCGCACGGTCGGCGGCATCACCGGCCGGGAGCGCGAGGTGCTGGCGCTCGTCGGCGGCGGGCTGTCGAACACCGAGATCGCCGAGCGGCTCTCCATCAGCGTCGCCACCGCCAAGACGTATGTGTCGCGGCTCCTGACCAAGCTGGACGCCCGGGACCGGGTGCGGCTCGTGATCATCGCGTACGAGTCGGGCCTGGTGGCGTCGGGCCGCTGAGGGATCCGAGCCAGTCGGTCAGGAGCCGGTTGACCTCCTCGGGGCGCTCCTGCTGGACCCAGTGGCCGGATCCCGCGACGAGGTGGGAGGAGACCAGTCCGGGGAGCGTGCTGGGGAACGCCTCGATCGCGTCGGCCAACCAGGCGATGGACGCGTCGAGTTCACCCGCGACGAAGAGCGACGGCTGGGTGAGGGGAGCGCCGTCGAAGCCGGCGAGATCCTCCCAGTCCCGGTCCATGCTGCGGTAGCGGTTCAGCGCTCCCGTGAGGCCGGTCCGCTCGAACTCGGCCGCGCAGAAGTCGAGTTCGTCCTCCGTGAGCCAGGACGGGCGGTCCTTCACGAACCGGTCCGAGAGCCTGCCGCCCTTCGGGACGAAGAACACCCCGCCCGGTCCCGCGCCCTCCCCCGCCGCCGGCATCGTGTCGCCGGCCAGCGTCGCGTAGAAGCCGGCGAGCCATCCCCGTACGTCCGGCTCGATCTCCGCCTCCGCGCGGCCCGGCTCCTGGAAGTGGCTGACGTAGAACTCCTCCTCTCCGCCGATCATGGCGAAGGCGTCGGTCGGCTTCATACCGCCCCGGGGCGCGTAGGGCACCCCGAGCAGGCCGACGGCGGTGAACACGTCCGGCCTGAGCAGCGCGGAGTCGGCGGCGATGGTCGAGCCCCAGTCATGGCCGACGATCACCGCGGTCTCCTCGCCGAGCGCGTGGACGACCGCCACGTTGTCCTCGACATGGGCCCCGATCCGGTACGCCTCCACGGCATCGGGCACCGAGGAGCGCCCGTATCCGCGGACGTCGACGGCGACCGCCCGGTAGCCCGCCGCGGCGAGCGCGGGGAGCTGGTGGCGCCACGAGTGCCACAGCTCGGGAAAGCCGTGGATCAGCAGGACCAGCGGGCCGGTGCCCTGTTCGACCAGGTGGATCCGGCCACCGGGCACGTCCACCGTCCGATGCGTGGCGCCCGCCGGGGTGAACGGGCTGGCTTCCTGCGACATACGTCCTCCTTGCGCCGGCTCTGCGACCGCCGGGCTGCCGAACCGCCCAGCGCTCTGCCGCCGATCATGCGGGGGCTCCCGCCGAGCGGCGAGAGACCTTGCCGTTTCGGCAAAACGTGTCGCGCGGCGCGGTCCGGACGACCGGCGGGTTCACGCCGACTCCGAACGGCCGGGCGGCTCGGTGAACCGGACCGCGCGACGGCACGTACTCAAGGAGGGCGTTCACCTCGCGGGTACGCCCTCGACACTCGCGGGCACGCCCGCAACAGAAGTGACGCTGTGTCAGGACAGTCGCACGGGAGCCGTGGATGAGGCATGCACGACGGAATGTTCAGCGAATCGCACGGTTCGCCGCCATCGGCGGGCTGGCCTGCGGAGGGCTGATGGTCACGCAGGCCATGGCGAGCGAGACCTCCTCGGACGGCGCGCAGGCTCCCAACGCGGAGACCCGGGCAGCCCGCACGGGACAGGAACTGGTCTCCGAACTGGGCACCTCGCGTACGGCGGGCAGCTGGATCGACGCCAAGGGGCGCCCGGTCGTCGCGGTGACCGACGACAAGGCCGCGGCCGACGTACGCGAGGGCGGCGCCGTGGCCAAGGTCGTCCGCTACACCATGAAGGACCTGAAGTCCGCCACCGAGGCGCTGAAGGCCGCGCCCAAGGTGGCCGGGACCTCCTGGGCGATGGACTACGCGGCCAACCAGGTGGTGGTCCGCGCCGACACCACCGTCTCCAAGGCCGAGTGGGGCCGGCTGACCGCGGTCGCCGAGGGCATCGGCGCCTCCGTGCGCATGGAGCGGACCGAGGGCACGTTCACCCCGCGGCTGAACGGTGCCGACGCGCTCTTCGCGGGCTCGGGACGCTGTTCGGCGGGCTTCAACGTGACCGACGGCCAGAAGAACTTCATCCTCACGGCCGGTCACTGCGGGCCCGTGGGCACCTCGTGGTTCTCCGACCAGCAGGGAGCCGAGTCGGTCGGCTCCACCGTCTCCGGCTCGTTCCCCGGCGGCGACTTCTCGCTCGTGCAGTACAACGCCGGCACCGCCCTCAGCGGCGCCGACATCGTGACCGTCGGCAACGGCCAGGGAGTACGGATCATCGGGGCGGCCGATCCGGCCGTCGGCCAGAAGGTCTTCCGCAGCGGCAGCACGACCGGCCTCCAGTCCGGCCAGGTGACCGGTCTCAACGCGACGGTGAACTACCCGCAGGGCACGGTCACCGGGCTCATCGAGACCACGGTGTGCGCGGAACCGGGCGACAGCGGCGGCCCGATGTTCGCCGACGGGCTGGCGATGGGCGTCACCTCGGGCGGCAGCGGGGACTGCCGGTCGGGCGGTACGACGTTCTTCCAGCCGGTGACCAAGGCGCTGGACTCGCTCGGGGTGAAGCTGACGATCGACCCCGCGGCAGCCGGCCAGGGCACACCCTCGTCCGGCGCCGACGGCGGCACGGGCAACGACGCTGCCGCGGCGGTACCGCCCGCCACGTCCTCGACCGCTCCCGGCGCGGCCCTGCCAGGGGCCATGGGACCCGCGGGCACGGGCCCCCAGGGGCAGACCGACAGTGCCACCTCGGCACTGGACCGGCTCGGGGAGTACCGCAGCCTCGGCCCCGGGCTGTTCGTCATCGCGGGGAGTCTGCTCGCGCTGGTGGCCATCCGGATCCGTTCGGAACGCGGCCGTAAGCGCTACCGCAACCAGTACGCGCAGAGCTGGGGCTGACACCCGCCCCGCGGACCGCGGTCGACGGGCACGGACGGTTTACTGGGACCATGACGCGCCCCAGTCAGGACACCGGCCGAGCCCTCACCGACGCCGTCCCCTCCGCCCCTGCTCCCGTGGTCACCGGCACCCCGGGCTCCTTCGCCCGCAGCGTGCTGGACGAGCGGCACCCGGCCCTCATCGAGCGCGTCCGGCGGGCCACCCCGTACCCGCCCGAGCACCAGCGGGCACTGGACGCCCTCCTCGACGAGATCACCAAGGGGTCCGTCGAGCGGCTGGACGACGCCGAGCCGGGCGCCGGCTCCTGGCGGGACGAGCCGTACTACGGGCAGCGCTGGGCGGACGTGCCGTTCCTCTGGGCGGAGAGCTTCTTCTACCGCAAACTCCTGGCCGCGCTGCAGCACTTCACCCCGGGTCCCTGGCTGGGCATCGACCCCTTCGCGCCCTTCAAGAACGCCGAACTCGCGGGCTCCGAGGTCGACGACGAGCTGTCCGCGCTCGACCGCCTCCCCGATCTCGCGCCGGACGAGCAGGACAGTACGCTCCTGCTCTCCTCCCTCTGGGGCAACCGGGCCGACCTCGGCTTCCAACTGTCCGCGGGAGAGGCCGGGTTGGGCGACCGGGTGCAGGGGCTCGTCGTCGACGACTCGGACGCGCTGTGGGACGTCCTCGCGGCCGGGGAACGACCAGGCGGGTCCGGCAGGCCCGGCAAGGTCTGTCTCGTCGCGGACAACGCCGGCCCCGAACTGCTCCCCGACCTCGTCCTCGCCGACCACCTGCTGGCCACCGGCCGGGCCGCCTCCGTCGTCCTGCACCTCAAGCCGTACCCGTACTACGTCTCCGACGCCACCACCACCGACACCCTCGCCTGTCTGGACCGGCTGACCGGGGCGTCCGGCCGAGCGGCTGAGATCGGCGCACGGCTGCGGGACGCCGTCGGCGACGGGCGGCTGGTCCTGCGCAGCCACCCGTTCTCCTGCGCGCCGCACGCCTACGACCGGATGCCCGCCGACCTCCGGGAGGACTTCGCGTCCGCCACGCTCACCGTCATGAAGGGCGACCTCAACTACCGCCGTCTGGTGGGCGACCGGCACTGGCCGGCCACCACGCCGTTCGCCGAGGCCACCGCGTACTTCCCGGGCCCGGTGGCCGCCCTGCGGACGCTCAAGTGCGACGTCGTGACCGGGCTGACCCCCGGCACCCTGGCGGAACTGGACGCGGGCGCGGAGTCCTGGCGTACGAGCGGGACGCATGCCCTCATCCAGGTCAGGCGCTGATCCGGGCCGGACCCCGGTCCGGTGGGGCCTCGATCCGGGCCGGACCTGAGCCAGGTCAGACCTTGACCGTCGCCCTTCCGTCGTCCGATGTGGCGGGCAGCCCGGCGGCCGGCAGCGCGCCGAGGGCCGCGACGGCGGCGAGGACGAGGAGCGCGACGCCGGTCGTCGAGACGTCGGCCGGTCTGAACACCGTGGCCAGGGCCACTCCCAGCATCGGCCCGAGGTTCATCGCGGTCTGCTGGAGCCCGCCCGACACCCCCGCGGCCTCCACGGACGCCGCGCGTACGAGGACCGCGGTGGCGGTGACCATCACGGACACGAAACCGGCCCCGAGGAGCAGGAAGCAGCAGCCGATCGCCAGGGAGCCCGACGTCCCGTCGAGGCGGGACATCAGCAGGGTGGCAACGGCGACGAGTGCCGCGCCCGTCACGGCGGTCCGGCGCGGACCGAAGCGGCGGAACAGGACCGTGGACAGGGGTGCGCCGGCGACCGTCATGAGGGCGAGCGGCAGCGCGTGCAGACTGCTCTCCCAAGGGTCCAGGCCGCGCACGTCCTGGAGGTAGTACGTGCCGAGGAACAGCGTGCCGAACATCGCCGCCGACACCGCCACCAGCGCACCGAGCGCCGAGGTGACCGTCGTCGAGCGGAACACGCCGGGCGGGATCAGCGGCTCGGCCGTACGGCGTTCATGGCGGACGAAGGCGGCACAGACGACCGTCGTGCAGAGGAGGCCGAGACCGGTGGCGGCGGTCGCGCCGGAGTCCGGCAGAGCGACCAGGGTGTGGACCAGGCAGATCAGCGTCAGCGCCAGCAGGCCCGCGCCGGGCAGGTCCAGGCGTACGTCCGAGGTGGGCGCCGGAAGGCGCACGGCGAGGGCGAGAACACCCGCCGCCACCGCGGGTATCACGCTCAGGAAGAAGACCCACCGCCAGCCGAAGTGGGAGATCAGCGCGCCGCCCGCCAGCGGGCCCAGCGCGGCGGCGGCGCCGATCGCGCTGGTGCGCAGGGCGACCGGCATGCCGAGCCGGTCGGGCGGATACGCGGCACGGAGCATACCCAGGGTGGCCGGCTGCAGCAGCGCCCCGAAGATCCCCTGGACGACACGCAGGGCGATGACCCAGCCGACCCCGGGCGCCAGGCCGATGGCCGCCGAGGCCAGGGCGAAGCCGAACACACCGAGGGCGAAGACCCGCCGGTGCCCGTGGCGGTCGCCGAGCCGGCCGGCGAAGACCAGCAGACAGGCGACCGCGATGAGATAGCCGGTGCTGATCCACTGGACCTGTACGAAGGAGGCGTCGAGGTCGCGGCGCAGGGTGGGCTGCGCGACGGTGGTCACGGTGCCGTCGAGGGCCACGACCGCGGCTCCCGTGACCCCGGCGACAAGTGTGAGGCGTTGCCTGAGCGCCGCGTTCACCGCTCCGGCCCGAGGTGCGCGTCCAGAGCGGCCCGTACGAAGGGCTCGACGCCGTCCGCTCCCGTCGCGAGGCGGAGACTGCCCCAGCTCCACAGCTGCGCGACGCCGTGCAGGTTGGCCCAGAGCGCGCCCGCGACCTCCCGGGCCCGCACGTCGGGGCGGGCCCGGCCCACCAGGTCCACCATGGCCTCGAAGAGCGGCAGGCTGGTCTCGCGCAGGCCCAGCCGGTCGCTCTCCAGCAGGTCGTGGCGGAACATCAGCTCGTACATGCCTCGGTGGGACAGTGCGTAGCCGACGTAGATCCGGGCCAGTGCGGCGAGCTGGGCCCTCGGGCCCCTCCGATCGCCGCGCAGTTCCGCGGCGGCCTCGGCCCCCAGCTCGGCGAAGCCCTCCCGCGCGATCGCCGACAGCAGCTCCAGGTGCGTGGGGAAGTAGCGGCGGGGCGCGCCGTGCGAGACACCGGCCCTGCGGGCGATCTCCCGCAGGGACAGGGCCTGTACGCCCTCCTGGGTCACCAGTTCCACGCCGACGGCCACGAGTCGGGCCCGCAGCCCCGCTTCTCCCCGGCCCGGTCCTGCTGTCGCTTCCGGTTCACTCATAGACACTGTCTACCAGTCTCACGTAGACAGTGTCTACTCTCGGGTGGGGGACGACGGTTCGTCTTTGTGCGGGGTACCGGGAGCGCTGTCACAGGCAGCGCATACCATCACGGGGATGAGCAGCCGGACGCCACAGCGAGCGTGCCGCGTCACCCGCGACGCGGCACTGTGTCCTGCCCCGGCCGTGCTGCTCGGCGTACTGCTCGCGGTGCTGGTGGCCTGTCTCGGTTACGTGCCGGCGCACGGGCGGACCGCTCCGGCCGCTGCGCCCGTGGTCACCGTCTCCGTCCCGCACGAACGGCTGGCCTCCCCCGCCGAGCACGACCAGTGCTGCGGTCTGCCCACGCACGAGGCGCGGGCCGTACTGCCGGTGGGCGCCCACCCCCTGCCCGCGGTGGCACCGCGGATGCCCGTCGTGGCGCCCGCGGCCACGACGGCGCGCGTGCCCGCGACGCCGCCCGTCCGCGGGGCCCCCGACCTCCATGTCCTCCAGGTGCAGCGGATCTAGACCGGCGTCCGTGTCACGACGTCCGTCCGACCCCTCACCCACCGCCGCCCGCCCGGACGATCCGGCGCGGCGGGGACAAGGAACGCATTCCCATGAGCAGAACCAGCAAGAAGTCGGCCGCCACGGCCCGCAAGGCGCGTATCGAGGAGATGCGCCGCATCGAGAAGGCCCGTGAGCGCCGGAACCGCATCCTGACCGTCTCGGTCTGCACGGCCATCGTCGTCGGGCTCGTCGGATTCGGCGCGTACTACGTCGACCGCGCGAACGACAAGGACGAACAGCAGCAGGCGGCGGCGAAGAAGCCGGTCAAGGGCGAGAAGTCCTGGAACGCGAAGAAGCTGACCCAGAACCACGTCTCGAAGCCCGTGTCGTACCCGATGAATCCGCCGGTGGGCGGCGACCACAACCAGGCGTGGATGACGTGTGACGGCTCGGTCTACACGAAGGCGATACCGAACGAGAACGCGGTGCACTCGCTGGAGCACGGCGCGGTCTGGATCACGTACAACGACAAGGCGGCGGACGCGGATGTGAAGACGCTCGCCGACAAGGTCGCCAAGACGCCCTACACGCTGATGAGTCCGGTGGAGGACCAGGCCGGGGCTCTCATGCTGTCGGCGTGGGGCAAGCAGCTGACCGTCGAGAAGGCGTCCGACCCGCGGGTCCAGCAGTTCCTCACGAAGTATGTGCAGGGCCCGCAGACCCCCGAGCCGGGAGCCGCCTGCACGAACGGCGTCGACGCGGCCTGACGGACACCGCCCGGGGCGTCTAGGCTGCCGCCGGCGACAGCAGCCAGGTCAGGACGAGCATGGTCTCCAGGTGGCGTCCGGGGTCCGGGCAGGTGCCGTCGGTGAGCTGGGTGATCTGGCGGAGGCGGTAGCGGACCGTCTGTTCGTGCACGTGCAGACGGTCCGCGGTGAGTACGGCGTTGTCACCGCAGCGCAGGTACACCAGCAGGGTCTCCAGGAGCGGTTCCCGGCGCCTGGGCGCCAGTTCGAGGAGCGGCCCGAGGAGTTCCGCCGCGGCGGCCTCCAGGAGGTCGCCCGACCGGAACGCCGTCAGAGCGGCCAGGTGGTCGACGCAGCGCAGCGGGGCGGCGGCGGGCAGCAGGCCCCGCTCGATCAGTTCGAGACCGCGCCGCGCCCAGCGCAGCGACACCGCGCCCCGGCCGGGCGGTACGGCGGGCCCGAGCACGGCCCCGATGGTCCTCGGCAGCCAGCGCGGCCCGGGCGTACGGGGGTCGGGCAGGACGAGATAGGGCGCGGCGGGGCTGCGGTCGGCGAGCACCTCGGGCGGCAGCACCCGGGTCTGCGGATGGTCGCCCGGCGGCAGGGCGAGGACGGCGAGCGTGCCGGGCAGCCGCCAGTCGGCCGCGGCGGCCAGTTCGGCGAGCGGCCGGGTCCGGTCGTCGGGGTCGGCGACCAGCGCGTCCCGCAGCCGGTCGCGCTGCACGTCGAGCGGGGCGCGGTGGCACTCCTCGGCGTATCCGCGCGAGGCGGCGGCGATGGCCGTGCCGATCAGGGTGAGGGTGTCCTCGGTGAGGGTGGCGAGCAGGGGCGCCGGCCAGTGCAGCCGGTACGCGTCCTCGATGAGCCGGCGGCACGCCACCCGCCCCGCCAGGTCCAGGGCGTCGCGCAGCACGTCGAGCGGGCAGCCGAGGAGGCCGTGCCGGGCGCCGATGCGTTCGTACAGGGCGATGACCTCGGCGGTGGCGGCCTGCCCCGTGCGGGTGGCGTCGTGGATCGAGACGAAGCAGCTGACCGTGCGGTCGATGATGTGGCGCACCGAGTAGCCGTGGGTGCCCTCGACGGCGTGCGTGTAGTGCGGCAGGCCGGTGCGTACCGCCTCCTCCATCTCGTCGATCGCGGCAGGAATGTGCCGCAGCAGCATCCGGCGTGTCTCGCGCGGAAGCGGTGCGGTGTCCTGCGGGCCCATGGCACGTGCGTGCGTGGGGGTCATGGCACCTCCCGTGGGTTCCCGTGGGGCTGGGCAAGACTGCGGTGCCGGTGTGAGGTACGCCAGATTCCGTGCGGGAACCGGTCGCGAAAGTGTCATGCGCCTTACACTCCGGACCACGGCGACCCACCGTTCGGTGCTAGGCGCTCCGCTGTTTGCGCGTGTGGGGAATCTGCGGGTCGGTGGGGGCTGGGCGCGCAGTTCCCCGCGCCCCTTCGGGGGCGCCCATGGACGTATGCCGTCAAGGGAGTTGGACGTGGCAGGTGTTGGTTCGCCGTTACCCAGGCGTCCTTGGCGCGAGCTGCCTCCGGGGCTCGCCCCGCTGCTGAGGGCCCGGCTTCCGGAGCTGACCACGGAGATGGTCCAGGCCATCCGCAGAGAGGTACGCGGCTACCGGCAGCCCATCGGCTCCGCCGTCGCGCAGGACCTCGCCGAGGCCGTACAGCTGGCCGCCACCCAGTTCACCGAACTGGTCGAGGAGCCCGACGGGCCGCAGCAGCACTATGTGCCGCGGTTCAGGCGGCTGGGCAGGCTGGAGTATCTGAACGGGCGGGGCACGGAAGGACTGCAGGCCGCCTACCGCATCGGCGCCCGGGTCGCATGCCGCCGCTATGTGGACGTGGCACGGCAGGCCGCCTTCTCCGGCGAGATAGCCGTCCCCCTGAGCGAGGCCGTCCTCACGCACATCCACGCGCTGGCCGAGGAGTCGGTGACGGGCTTCGAGGAGGCACGGGCCGGCGCGGCCGACGAGGTGCTGCGGGCCCGCAGGCTGCTGGCGGCACGGCTGATGGAACGCCGGCGCGATCCGCTCGCGGAACCCCTGCCCGACCTCGCCCGCCGCGCCGCCTGGCCCCTGCCGGAACGGGTCCGGTGCGCGGTCCTGCCCGCCTCCGCCGACCTGGGCGCGCTCGACGAGGAGGTGCTGCGGGTGAGCCGGGGCGGTGAACTGCGCCTCGTGGTGCCGGACGACCGTCTGCTGGGCGCGCTTGAGGGGGCGCACGCGGCGGTGGGTCCGAGTGTCGCGCCAGCCGAGGCCTGGGTGTCGCTGCACTGCGCCCGCCTTGCCCGGCGCCTGGGGCGGCTCAGGACCGAGGAGCATCTCGCGGAGCTGCACCTTCTGCACGGTGCGCCGATCGGAACCCTGCTCGGCGACCAGGTGCTCGATCCCCTGCGCGCCCTGCCACCGGGCAAGGCGGAGCGGCTCACGGACACGCTCGAAGCGCTGCTCGACTCCGGCGGGCGCACGGCCCCGGAGGTGGCCGCCGCGCTGGGCATCCATCCACAGACGGCCCGCAACCGGTTGCGCCAACTCGCGGCCCTGTACGGCGAGAAGCTTGCCGACCCGGCGTTCCGTTTCGACGCCCAGCTCGCGCTGCGCACCAGGTCCGTACGCCGTTCCGTGCTGCCCTGACAAACTTCCTTACGGAATTCAGCAGTTGAACCAGGAGCGATACTGACCCGTCGTCAGCATGCTCTGGCCGCATGAGACATGTGAGCACCCGCACCGCGAAACGCTTCGGCCTCCTGTCCGGCGCCGCCGCCTTGGCGGTGAGTGTGAGCGTCCTCCCCCAGGAGGCGCAGGCCGGACCCGGGGACTACCAACGGGGCCCCGACCCCACCGAACAGTCCATCACCGCGGAGCGCGGGCCCTTCGCCACCGCGCAGACCACGGTGGACGGCCCGACCTTCAAGCAGGGCACCGCCTACTACCCCACCGACACGAGCCAGGGCACGTTCGGAGCGGTCGTCGTCAGCCCCGGTTTCGTGACGCCGGAGGCGCTGATCAGCTGGTACGGCCCGCGCCTCGCGTCCCAGGGCTTCGTCGTCCTGACGCTGGAGACCAACTCCGGTTTCGACCAGCCCGACGACCGCGCCACCCAGATGCTCAACGCACTCGACTACCTCGTGCAGTCCAGTTCCGTACGGACGCGTATCGACCCCGGCCGCCTTGCGGTGATGGGGCATTCGATGGGCGGCGGGGGCTCGCTCAAGGCGTCCGAGTCGCGGCCCTCGCTGAAGGCGGCCGTGCCGCTGATGCCCTGGAGCAACGACAAGACCTGGCAGACCGACCGGGTGCCCACGATGATCATCGGTGCCGAGAACGACGTCATCGCCTCGCCCGGCTCGCACGCCGAGGTGTTCTACGACAGCCTCACCGCCGCACCGGAGAAGGCCTATCTGGAACTGCGGGACGCCGACCACAACGTGGCGCTCGGCTCCGACGTGACCATCGCGAAGTACAGCATCGCCTGGCTGAAGCGCTTCGTCGACGAGGACGTGCGCTACGACAAGTTCCTGTGCCCGGCGCCCGCGACGAGCACCCGGATCAGCGAGTACCGCAGCACCTGTCCCACCGGTTCCTGATCGCCGGTCATTGGTCGCCGGTCCTTGGTCGCCGGTTCCTGATCACTTCCCCGAGCACGCCCGTCAGGCGCCCGCCCATCACAGAGGGTGGGCGCCGCGTCATACCCGGCACACATTGATGTTGCGCAGATTATTGACGGCCGAAGAGAGCTTGCCTAACTTCACTGGGACCATCCAGCCCCTGCCCCCTCTCCCGCCCCGGAAGGGATCCCTTCATGAAACGCCGTCTCCTCCTCCCGGTCGCCGCCCTGCTGCTGGCGACCGCGATCCCGGCCGGCTCCGTCACCGCGCAGGACCTGGGCGCACAGGGCGTGCGCGCGGAGGACGTGCACGTGGAGGGCACCCTGGCGTCCGGCGCGACGTACGTCATGGACGTCCCCGCCGGCTGGAACGGCACGGTCCTCCTCTTCAGTCACGGCTTCCGGCCCAGGGGCGCGCCCAACCCGGCCCAGAACGTCACCGACGCCGCCACCCGCGGCCTTCTCCTCAAGGACGGGTACGCGCTCGTCGGCTCGTCGTACGCCACCACGGGCTGGGCGGTGGAGCACGCGGTGCCGGATCAGCTGGCGACGCTCGACGCCTTCACCGAACGGTTCGGGGCGGCCCGGCGGACCCTCGCCTGGGGCCAGTCCTACGGCGGGCTCGTCACCACGCGGATCGCCGAGCACCACGCGGACCGCGTCGACGGCACCCTCTCCGTCTGCGGGCTCGTCCACGGCGGGGTCGCCAACTGGAACAACACCCTCGACCCGGTCTTCGCCCTCAAGGCCCTCCTCGCTCCCGACGCCGCCATTCCGCTGGCCGGCTTCCCGGACCAGGCGACCGCCACGGCCGCCGCCGGCGCGCTGAGCGGGGTCGTCACCGAGGCGCAGAACTCCGCGGCCGGCCGTGCCCGTATCGCCCTCGCGGCGGCCCTGCACAACATCCCCGGCTGGAACGACCCCTCCCAGACCCGCCCGGCGCCCACCGACTGGACCGCCCAGCAGGCCAACCAGTACACCGCCGTCCGGGGACTCCTCGCGACGGCGGCTTTCGGCTGGCGGCAGGACACGGAGACACTGGCGGGCGGCAACTCGTCCTGGAACACCGGCGTCGACTACACGAGAATGCTGCGCGCGTCTTCGGCGTACGAGGAGGTCAAGGGGCTGTACAAGGCCGCGGGGCGCTCCCTCACGGACGACCTCAGGACACTGAACAGGACGCCGCGCATCGCGGCCGACGAGGCCGCGGTCGACTGGATGAGCCGGACCAGCGCCTTCACCGGCAGGCTGACGAAGCCGCAGCTCACCCTCCACACCACTGGCGACGCCCTCGTCCCCGTACAGACGGAGAGCGCCTATCTGCGGGCCGCCACCGCGGGCGGCTCCCGGCACCTGCTCCGCCAGGCGTACGTCGACAACGCGGGCCACTGCACCTTCAGCCCCGCCGAACAGCTCGCCGCGCTGGACACGCTGGAACACCGGGTCGACACGGGCCGGTGGGGCGACACTCAGGCGGCGGCCCTCAACTCGCGTGCTGCGCAGGCCGATCCGACCACCCCGGCCCGCTACACCGCCTACCGGCCCACCGCGTACCCGCGCCCGTACGACCTGGCCCATCCGGACGACGCGTACCGGCCCTGACCCGCCCCGCACCGGGGGCGCCGACCTCGCAGGACCGCGGACAGCAGCGGGCCGGCCCCCTGAGGGGACCGGCCCGTCCTGCGCTCTGCCGCGGTGTCAGGACCGCGGCGGATTCTCGTCCCGGCCCGACCCGAACTGGTCCTTCAGCCTGTCCTGGGCGGTGTCGACCTGACCGCTGTACTTGCCCCCGGTCTTGCCGTCGACGAAGTCGCCGGCCTTGTCGACACCCTTGCTCGTCTGCTCCGGGTGGCCCTTAAGCATGCCCTTGATCTTGTCCATAACGGACATGAGTCATCCTCCTGATCGGTTCACCCCTACGTATCAAGGGTCACCGCAGGTGCCCGGTTTCGCATCCGGGGCGGAAACGGGCAGGTCGGGGGCAGGTCCGGGGGCAGGTCATGGCGGACCAAGCCGGCTCGGAGCGGGTTCCGGGGACGCTACTGGGCCTCTGTACGGCACTCCGGGTGGCCCCAGCCGTCGGGGTTCTTCGCGATGGTCTCGCCCGCCGCGTACGAGCGGCCGCAGCGACAGCGGCCGGGGAACTTGGCCTTGAGCGTGCGCGAGGAGGACGCTCCCGAGGAGGACGCGGCCGAGGTCCGCTTCTTCGCGGAGGAGGCAGTCTTCGGTGCCGCCTTCTTGGCCGCCGGGGACTTCGGCGGCTCCGGGGAGCCCTGCTCGCTGCCCGCGGGCTTCTGGACGAAGGCGGCCTGGCTCGCCGCGCGGTCCGCGAAGTCGTTGAGGGGGTCGCCGTCGACCTGGTGCGCGGGCACGTACCGGAACTCCACCGAGCGGCCGTCGAGCAACTCGTCGATCCGTACGACGAGTTCCTGGTTGGCGACGGGCTTGCCCGCGGCGGTCTTCCAGCCCTTGCGCTTCCAGCCCGGGAGCCAGGTGGTGACCGCCTTCATCGCGTACTGGGAGTCCATCCGGATCTCCAGCGGCACGCCCGGGTCCACGGCCGTCAACAGCCGTTCCAGGGCGGTCAGTTCGGCGACGTTGTTGGTCGCGGTGCCGAGCGGGCCCGCCTCCCATTCGGTGGGGGTTCCCGTGCCGTCCCCTACGACCCAGGCCCAGCCTGCGGGGCCCGGATTTCCTTTCGACGCCCCGTCACATGCGGCGATCACGCGTTCAGCCATGGGCACGATCATGCCAGGGGTGCGTGGTGGGGTTGGGCAGTGGGTGAGGTGTGTGCGTATGTGCGGGTGCGTCGTGGCTTGTCGCGCCGTTCCCCGCGCCCCTTAAGAGCGACAAGACTGCGCAGTTCCCGCGCCCCTCGAAGACAGAAGACCGCGGCGTTCCCCGCGCCCCTCGAAAGGGCAGGTTGTCCGTCGCAGGCTGTGGGCTATGTTGAACCTCAGTGGGACACGAAGGAGGCGCACCGGTGCCATCGCCGCAGCAGGCCCGCGCGCAGGCGTCCGCGATCAGTTCGGGGAAGCCGGTCACGGAGGCGGAAGCCGCTCCCACGACCCGGCTGCGGGCCCTCTTCGACGGCCCACGGCTCTCCCCCGGACAGCGGCGCATCGCCCAGTACCTGATCGAGCACATCACCGAGGCCGCCTTCCTGTCGATCACGGATCTCGCGGAGCGCGTCGGCGTGAGCCAGCCCTCGGTGACCCGTTTCGCGACGGCGGTGGGCTTCAGCGGCTACCCCGCCCTGCGGGAACGCCTCCAGTCCATCGCGCTCAGCAAGCTCGCCGGCTCGCCCGACGCCGCCGAGGAGGCCCGGCCCAACGAGCTGCAGGCCGCCGTCGACGCGGAGATCGACAACCTGGAGAACCTGCGCCGCGACTTCGCCGATCCGGAGCAGGTCATCGAGACCGGCCGCGCACTGTCGCAATCCACTCCGCTCACCGTCCTCGGACTGCGGATCTCCGGCTCGCTGGCCGAATACTTCGCGTACGCCGCCCGGCGCATCCACCCCGATGTCCGGCTGGTGACCCGGGGCGGCAGTGTCGCCTACGACGCCCTGCTGCAGTCGCGCGAGGCGGGCGGCACCTGGGTGCTGGCCTTCACGATGCCGCGGCACGCGCACGAGACGCTGACGGCCATGCGGGTCGCCCGGCGGGCCGGTCTGCGCGTCGCCCTGGTCACCGATCTGGGGCTCGGACCGCTGGCCGACGAGGCCGACGTCGTCTTCGCGACCGGTACCGGCGCACGGCTCGTCTTCGACTCGTACGCCGCGCCCGTCGTGCTGTCGGCGGCTCTGCTCCAGGCCATGACCGACGCCGATCCCGAGCGGACGCAGGCCCGCCTTGAGGACTACGAGCAGGTCGCGGACGAGCACGTCTTCTTCCTCAAGGACTGATCCCCGCGGCCCTCCCGGGCCCCGCACCGGCATATGACGACAGCATCTCGCAAGGCGAAATTCAGCCGTACCGGCACATGAATTTTTACATACCCTTGCTTACCAGACGGTATATATGAATACTTCTCGCTGATCGGGATCCGGTGGGGTCCTGGTCGCCCGGGAATGCGGCGCACCCGCCTCGCGCCGCCCCCGGGCGCAGGAACGGGCACCGCTCACGCACGCCCGTGGCGGCCCCGGTCAATCCCCTGGGCCGGGGCCGCCAAGAACGACCAGAACCGCCCGCCGGCCACCTCGGAAGCGATCCCCATGTCCCTGACGTACTCACCCATCAGCACGGACTGGCCCTGTCAGGTCAAGACGCCCGGCAACCGTGACTGGGAAAGATCGGCGGCCAAGTGGCTGCGCGAGCTGGTACCGACCCGCTACGCGAGCTACCCGCTGCTGATCCGTCAGCCCGTCCTGCTCGCCCGGCACGCGCAGATCCAGCTCCAGCAGGAGATCCGGGTCGTGCGCACCGCGCTGCACAGCGCACGGGCCGAGCTGCCCGCCATGGGGATGCCGGAGTCCGTGATCGAGCACACGATCAAGCTGTACGCGGCCGAGCTGACGCAGTTGAACCACATCGCCCGGGGCGTCCGCGTGATCACCCAGGCACTGGTGGAGAGCCACGGCGCACGCCAGGGCCACTGAACCGGTCACCGGCGAACCCCGGGGCAGCATGGCACTCAGTTCCCCGCTCGGAGCACACTGAGTGCCATCGGCCTCTCCCGCGATGCTAGGTTCCCCACCATGAGCGAGGCACCCCGTCCCGACCAGGCGGCCGACGTGAGCAGCCCGAAGCCGCCGATGCGGGAGTCCCTCGTGGCGGCGGCGTTCCAGCTGTTCGTGGAGCGCGGGTACGAGCAGACCACCGTCGACGACATCGTGGCGCTCGCGGGTGTCGGACGCCGGTCCTTCTTCCGGTACTTCCCGTCCAAGGAGGACGTGGTCTTCCCCGACCACGAGGGCTGCCTGGCCCGGATGACCGCCTTCCTCGGCGAGAGCGGACCCGCGCACGAACCCGTGGAACGCGTCTGCGACGCCGCCCGTCTGGTGCTGCGCATGTACGCCGAGAACCCGGCGTTCTCCGTCCAGCGCTACCGCCTCACCAGAAAGGTCCCCGGGCTGCGGACGTACGAACTGTCGGTGGTCTGGCGCTACGAGCGGGCGCTGGCCGAGTATCTGCGCGGACGGTTCGCCGGCCAGCCGGACGGGACGCTGCGCGCCGACGTCATCGCCGCGGCCGTGGTCGCCGCGCACAACAACGGCCTGCGGTCCTGGCTGCGTTCGGACGGCCGCGGCGACGCGAGCGCGGAGGTGGACCACGCCCTCGCCCACGTCCAGGGGGTGTTCGGGCCGGAGCGGGCGACGGGCGGCCCGCAGCGGGGACCCGGCACGGACGGGAACGGGTCCTGGGGCGGCGGCAAGGACGACGACGTGGTCGTCGTCGTGTCCCGGCGCGGCGCCCCGCTGTGGCGGGTCGTCCAGGAGATAGAGACCACGCTCGGCACCGATCCCGCCTGATTTCCTCACCAATTGAGGGTACTGAGTGCCTTTACCTGTGGCACTGCGTGCCATATTCTGAGGTCGTGCGCGGCACTGCGCGCATCTTCAGATTCCGGCCAGGCGCAGGGAGATGACATCGTGTTCCACCGAGGAAGCGGGACCACGACGGGCCTACTCGACCAGGAGACGGCCGCGGGGACAGGTGCGGCGACGGCCGCGGGACCCGCCGAGGAGGGGCTGCTGTACCAGCGCTGCCGCTGGTGCGGGACCAGTACGTTCCACCGGCTGCTCTGTCCGGTCTGCGCGGGCAGCGATCTGCGCACGGAGCGCAGCGCGGGCCTCGGCGTCATCCGCCACGCGACCGTGGTGCAGCGCAACACGCCGGGTGCGCGCAACGTGTCGCTCGTGGAGATGGCGGAGGGCTTCACGGTCAGGGGCCGGGTCTCGGGGCCGCTCGTCGCGATCCGCACCGGCGACCGGGTCCAGCTCACCACGTCGGCGGATCCGGTGCGCCGCGAGCCGGTGTTCAAGCTCTGCGAGGAGCCTTTCTCCGGGCCGTACGCCGGGTCCTACTCCGGCTGGCACTGAGGCACTCCGCGGCGCCACGGGGGACACTGGGCGGGACGCATGTCCACGGAAGAGAGCCCGGAGGAACTTATGCACGCCCAGGACGTTCTGGTCGAGGCCTACGGACGCATCAAGGACGAGGTGCACGCCGCGGTGGTCGGCCTCTCCCCCGACGAGCTCAACGCCCGGCCCGGCGGCACGGCCAACTCGATCTCCTGGCTGATCTGGCATCTCACCCGTGTCCAGGACGACCACGTCGCCGACGCCTTCGGCCTCAAGCAGGTCTGGCTGTCGGGCGGTTGGGCGGACCGCTTCGCGCTGCCCCTCTCCGAGGACGACACGGGGTACGGCCATGACGCGCGGCAGGTCGCCGCGGTCCGGGTGGACTCGGGCGACCTCCTGACGGGCTACTACGACGCCGTGCATGAGCAGACCCTGCGGGCACTGAGCGGGCTGCGCGCACAGGACCTGGACCGCATCGTCGACGAGAACTGGACCCCGGCCGTCACCCTGGGCGCCCGCCTGGTCAGCGTGCTCTCCGACGACCTGCAGCATGTGGGCCAGGCCGCCTACGCGCGCGGGCTGTCGGCGGCCGACTGAGCGCCGCCCGCCCGAGCAGCCGGCGCCGGCGCCGTGATGACGCCGCTGTGATGTGCGCCTCAGAGGCAACCCCGCCGCCGCGATCCTCGTCCTGATCCACAACGAGGTGGCGCGGCGGCGCCGGTGACCCGTGAACCCGTGGACAGTGATCCGAGGCGGAGAACCGGGGCACTATACACAGCATGTATACATACTGTGTATAGACAGGTCTGCCGCATCCACCGCATCCGGCGGACCGAAAGGCACCCATGTACGGCAAGGCATTCGCGCCCGAGTACCAAGGCGCGCTCACCACCCTGTCCGTGAACTCCTCACTGGTCGACGTACTGGCCGCGGGCACCGAGCAGTTGCGGGCGGCCGAGCGTGCCGGGGCGCGGGGAGAGGCGGCCCGCTCGGGCCTCGCGGTCGCGGAGGCGCACCGGCGGCTCGGGCAGGTGGGCGAGGCCGACCGGGCGTGGAAGGCGAGTTACCGCGCGGCCCGCGCGGCGAAGGACACGGCCGCGATGGCGTGGGCCCTGTGGAGCGGCGGCACGCTGGCCCGCCAGCGCGGCGCGTTCCCGCTGGCCTGGCGTCTGCTGGGACTCGCCGCCGAACTCGGCGAACGCGGCGGCGACATCGTCGTACGCGGCTACTCGCTGGCCGGGATGGCGGAGACCGGCCGTATCCAGGGCGACTACGCGGCGGTCGGCGCGCTGCACGAGCAGCTGCTGGCGGAGGCGCGCAAGCGCGGCGAGGCGCGGCACACGGTGTGGGCGCTCGAAGGCATCGCGCAGATGCACCGCAACACCGGTTCGTACGACACGGCGTACGCGATGTTCGAGGAGGCCGCGGAGATCGCCGGGCGGGCGGACGACCGGCGCGGTCACGCGTGGGCGCTGCGCGGTCTCGCCGACATCGTGTCCGTGCGCGACGGGGACGCCGACCGCGCGCTCGGCCTGCTCACCGAGGCCGAGGTGACGTGCCGCGAGATGAACCTGTCCAGTGCGCTGGCGTACAACCACAAGATGCGCGGCAACGTCCTGTACCGCGCCGGGCGTTACGCACAGGCCCGGGACCTCTACGAACTGGCCCTGTCGGAGTTCCGGGCGATGAGCGAGCCGCGCGGGGAGGCACTCGCCCGGCTCGGCCTCGCCAAGTCCCTCGCCCGCCTGGGCCGCGACCTGACCGAAACGGCCGCCGAACTGACCGACCTGGCCCGGACGCTGAACACCATCGGCCTCCGCCACGCCCACCGCATGGTGACCCAGGCCCAGACCGAACTGGGCATCGAGCCGGGGGCGGGCGGCGGACCCCGGGCCGAGACCTGGGACGAAGCAGGAGCCAGCGCCGAGGCCGGATCCGTAGCCGTAGCCGTAGCCGGAGCCAGGTCCGAGGCCGTAGCCGAAGCCGAAGCCAAGGCCGGAGTTGAGGCCGAGGCCAAGACCGGAACCGGAGCCAAGGCCGAAGAAGGAGCCGAGGCCAAGACCGGAGTTGGGGCCGCAGTCGAGGCCGATGCTGAGGCAAAGCCCGGCGCCGAGCCCAGCACCGACGCGGGGAGCCGACGATGACCACGATGTCCTCCGCGCTCTCCCCCGCCCCGGCCGCCACAGGGGCACGCGCAGGCGAGCACGCTCATCACCTGCTGGAGCGCAGCCGCGCCCTCGTACGCCCCGCGCTCGCCGAAGCCATCGCGCGGCTGCATCCCTGGGTGGGCGAGATTGCCGCCTACTCCCTCGGCTGGTGCGAGCCCGGCGGCGCACCCCTGGCCGCACCCGCGGGCGGCAAGGGGCTGCGGCAGGCCCTCGCCGTACTGGGCGCGGAGGCCGCCGGCGCCCCGCGGAGCGCGGGCGTCACCGCGGCCGTCGCCGTGGAACTGGTACACACCTTCTCGCTGCTCCACGACGACATCATGGACGGCGACCCGACCCGGCGCGGACGCCCCACGGTCTGGAAGGCGTACGGCACAGGCCCGGCCGTCCTCGCGGGCGACGCGCTGTTCGCCCTCGCCGTGGAGACCCTCGCCGCCACCCCCGGCACCGACATCCCGTCAGCCGTACGTCATCTGTCCACCGCGCTCAACGATCTCGTACGCGGCCAGGCGGACGACCTGCTCTTCGAGAGCCGCCCGTGGACGGGCCCGGAGGCGGTCCGCCCGGACGAGTACCGCGCGATGGCGGAGCACAAGACCGGCGCGCTGCTGGGCTGCGCGACCGCCCTGGGCGCCGTGCTCGCCGGCGCGCCCCGCGAGACGGTCGCCGCGCTCGACCGCGCGGGCCGTCATCTGGGCGTCGCCTTCCAGGTGGTCGACGATCTCCTGGGCGTCTGGGGCGATCCCGCCGTGACGGGCAAGCCGGTCCACGCGGACCTGCTCCGGGGCAAGAAGACGTTCCCGGTGCTGGCCGCCCTCGGTACCCCGGCCGCCCGGCCGCTCGCCCGTCTCCTGAACTCCGCCGGCCCCCTCGACGCGGCGGACGCCCGGCGCGCGGCGGCCCTGATCGAGGACGCCGGCGGGCGCGAGGCCGCGACGGCGGAGGCGCGCCGGCACATCGCCGCCGTCGACGCCTGCCTCGACGGCCTCCCCTCGACCACCGGCACCACCTGCACCACCCGCAGCACCCCTCGCGCCCACAACCCTCGCAGCACCGCCGGCACCCGCAGCACGGACGACCTGCGAGCGCTGCTCGACTTCCTCGTTCGCCGCGAGATGTGACCGATTCCCCTCCCCCACAAGCCCCTTGACGCCCCAAAGAGCCCTTGCCACACTCACCGCACCCCACGGTAGAAAACGCTTGCTATCCACCCCCACACAGGAGAAGACGAGATGGGACGCAGAGCCGCACCTCACCTCACTCGCTCGACCCCACGGCCCCGCCCGCCCGGCTCACCCCGCCTGCCCCGCGTCAGGAGCACAGGTGTCCTCGCCGCCCGTGCGACGACCCTGGTCACGGCGGCGGCCCTGCTCACCGCCCCGGCGAGCGCGGCCCCGCGACAGACGGCGGCAGCGTGCGGCGAGGGTTCGTACCAGGCCGAGGCCACGCTCAGCGGCAGTACCTGGACCGCCCGGCGCGGGACCGGCGTCGTCTACACCGGAACCGACATGCGGGCCGCGATGCAGGCGGCCGTCAGCAGCCTCACGGCGGGCCGCACGTCGAAGGAACGGGTCATCGTCCGCGGCTCGGGCAGCATCAGCGCCGGGTCCAGGGTCTCCCTGCCGAGCTACACCGTGCTCGACGTGTGCGGCACCATCAACGTCACCGGTTCGGGCAGCGGCGACCAGGCACCGGTCTACGCACGCGGCGTACAGGACATCGAGGTCCAGCACCTGAACGTCACCGGGGCCCCGCTCTACGGCATCTTCATGCGCAATGTCACCAACGTGGTCCTCGGCCAGATCGACCTGCGCCTGTCGGCCGGTCTCGGCGTCCGCATCGACAACCGCGGCGACACCAGCCAGTGGACCCGCAACGTCCGTATCGACAGCGTGTACGTGTCCGGGGCGAGCAGTCACGCCGTGGAGACGTACGGGGTCGACGGCATCACCATCGGCACGGTCACCGCACGCGACGTGGGTGAGTCGGGTCTGCTCCTGAACCAGACGGTCAACGCCACCGTCACGAAGGTGGACGCGGACGGCGCGGGCACCGGCACCGGCTACGCGGCCTTCCGGATGGCCAACCGCAACGGCCGGATCGGCAGCAGCTACGCGACCAACGTGCGGGTCGGCGAGGTCGTCGCACGCGGTGGCGGCCGGGGCGTCTTCTGCGTCTCGGAGAGCGGCGGCGCGACCATCGACCGGGTCACGCTCTCCCACACCGGCAACAACGCGATCCTGATCGAGAACTGCTACAACGTGAACCTCGCCGCGCAGAGCGGCAGCGTCACGGGCGGCGGGGAGATCCGGCTGGCCGCGCGCTCGGAATTCCCCAACAACTCGGACATCACGGTCCAGAATCTGACGGTGACGAACTCCGTGATCAGGGAGAGTCCGTGCGGCACCAACACGACGTTCCGCAACAACACGCTGGTCAACAGCACGCAGAGCATCTGC
>NZ_JBHWZP010000013.1:0-65147 GCF_042728395.1 Streptomyces sp. NPDC060205 | reverse complement strand
CGGACATTAAGCGGCCCCGGAACTCCCGCGGGAGTTCCGGGGCCGTTCGTGCCGAACGGGCGTCAGGATTGCACCGCGGCCTGCTCGGACTCGTCGAGGCGGTCGGCCGGGGCCTGCTCGGCCACCACCGGGCGCGCGGCCGGGATGAGGGCCGCGATGACGGCGGCCACCAGGGCGACACCGCCGCCGATGATCAGGGCGGTACGGAAGCCGTCCTCGGAGGTGATGGTGAAGCCGCCCATGTCGACGGTGAGCTGCGAGAGGACCACGCCGACGACGGCGGCGCCCACGGAGGTGCCGAGCGAACGCATCAGGGTGTTGAAGCCGTTCGCGGCGGCGGTCTCGGAGAGCGGGACCGAGCTCATGATCAGGGCGGGCATCGCCCCGTAGGCGAGGCCCACACCACTGCTGGTGATCATGAGGACGAGCATCAGGCCCCAGGCGGAGCCCATCAGCGCGAGGGACGCGCCGTAACCGGCGGCGATGACGAGGATGCCGCTGATCAGCGTGAACTTCGGGCCGCGCGCGTCGGTCAGCTTTCCGCCGAGCGGGGAGACGACCATCATCATGATGCCGCCGGGAGCCATCCACAGGCCCGCCGCGAGCATCGACTGGCCCAGGCCGTAGCCGGTCGCCTCGGGGAACTGCAGCAGCTGGGGAACGATCAGCATGCCGGAGTACATGCCGAAGCCGACGAAGAGCGAGGCGACGTTGGTGAGCAGGACCCGGGGGCGGGCGGTGGTGCGCAGGTCGACCAGGGGGTCCCGGGTGCGGGTCTCCCACACGCCCCAGGCGAGCAGCACCACGACGGCGGCGGTGAAGAGGCCGAGCGTCGTCGCCGAACCCCAGCCCCACTCGGCGCCCTTGGAGACCGCGAGCAGCAGACAGACCAGGCCGACGCCGAGGCCGATCGCGCCGGGTGCGTCGAAGCGCTGCCCCTTGGCCCCGGCGGGGACGTCGGGGATCAGGAACCAGATCAGGGCGGCGATCGCCACGGCCAGGACGGCGGAGCCCCAGAAGAGCACGCGCCAGCTCGCGTACTGGGCGACCGCGGCGGCGATCGGCAGGCCGAGACCGCCGCCGATGCCCATGGACGCGCTGACGAGCGCGATGGAGGAGCTGAGCTTCTCGGCCGGGACCACGTCACGCAGGAGCGCGATGCCGAGCGGCACCATACCCATGCCCATGCCCTGCAGGCCGCGGCCGACGATCATCGGGACGACGGACGAGGAGAGCGCGCACACCACCGAGCCCACGATGAGGGGCACGGAACAGGCGAGGAGCATCCGGCGCTTGCCCAGCAGGTCGCCCAGACGTCCGGTGACGGGCACGCAGACCGCCGCCACCAGCAGGGTGACCGTGATCACCCACGCGGTGTTCGAGGACGAGCTGTGCAGGATCTGCGGCAGGTCCGCGATGAGCGGCGTGACCAGGGTCTGCATGATCGCCGCCGTGGTACCGGCGAAGGCCAGCGTGGCGATCACGCCATTGGTATGGCGGGACGTCGTTGGGGCTCCCATGAAGGGACTCCTTGCATCTCTTTCGGGGCATCTCTTCGGGCTACTGGGAGTGCAGTGTACATATCTTATGCATCATGCATGACATGTGCGCATTGCATAGCCTGTGCAAAGATGGGAGCGGGTCCGGCGCAGGAATTCGCCGCGTCGGCCCTGTTCGGGACAGTGGGAGGCAGTGGCACATGGGCAGGCCGACGTACGAGGTGGAGTACGAGCAGATGCTGCTCGGCAGGCACGCGCTCGCGGCGCACGGCGGACGCAGCAAGGAGAGCGTGCTGGAGCGGAGCTCCTACACGTTGCTCAGCCGTATCCGCGTACAGGGGCCCATGTCGATCGGAGAGCTGAGCGACGCCTTCGGGCTCGACGCCTCCACCCTCAACCGGCAGACCGCCTCGGCCATGCGCGCCGGACTCGCGGAGCGCATCCCCGACCCCGACGGCGGACTGGCCCGCAAGTTCCGCATCACGGACAAGGGGGCCCGGATACTCGACGAGGAGCGCGAGCGGACCGTCGGCTCCCTGGACCGGGTCATGGCCGACTGGTCCGACGAGGACATCGCGGAGTTCGCCGGCTATCTGCGGCGGTTCAACACCGACATCGAGCGGCTCGGCGGACGGCCCTGGCCGCGCCCCTGACGTTCGCGAGCGCCTGCCGGGCGGACGCGCACCGGAACCTCCGGCCGACTCTCCCCCGCTCCGTCCCCAACTCCCGTCACAGGCAAGGCAGTAGGGGCGGTGCCGGATTCGCGGTGCCCGCGGAGGGGTACTCATGAGCCCTATGAGGGAGACCGGAAGATACCAGGCGCGGGGGCCCTGCGACCCAGCAAGCGCCCTGAAGACCGAAAGCCCTTGCCCTTGAGCCGCCGATCGACCCCCGCCGGCCCTCACCTGCCCCTTCACGCACATCCCTCACCGATTGCCGGGCCCGCCGTGCGAGGCCTGCGCCACTGACACGCGCGAACGAGCCAGATCGACCAAAAGGCCTCGCTTGACGGCCTCGCCGAATAGCGTGCGAGAAATCGAACACCTCTCCCCACCTCCCTGCGGTCCGCGCACGTCACGGACCCCTGCCGCGCTAGGAGAACCGGGATGTCCGACGACCCCTCGGATGCGTACGCCCCGCAGCCCCACCGGGCCAGGCACCCCGCAGCCCCGCCCGCCTGGGCCGCCCCCGAAGAGCACTTACCCGAGCGCGTCACGCGCTCCTCCGCCCCCGGGCACCACCGTGACCTGCGCATTCTGCGCCGGGCCTACCGCAGACAGCGCCGGGTCGCCACCTTCGTCGTCCTCGCCTACTTCACCGCCTTCCTGATCCTGTCCGTCCGCGCCCCGGCCTTCATGACGAAGCCCGTCACCGGCGGTCTGTCCACCGGCATGGTGCTGGGCCTGGTCCAACTCCCCGTCACCTGGCTGGCGATCGTGCTCTTCGAGTACACGGCCGGCCGGTACGTCGATCCGCTGGCCCGCCGTATGCGGCAACGCACGGCCCTGCTCGCCGAGCAGGAGCCCGGACGATGACGGAGTTCAGCGGCACCGCGCAGACCTGGTCCCTGGTCGCCTTCTGCACCGTCGTCACCGTGACCCTGCTGCTGTGCGTCATCGCAGGCCCCGACCGGGACGATCTCGACGAGTTCTACACCGGCTACCGCTCGCTCTCCCCGATGCGCAACGGGCTCGCCATCGCGGGCGACTACATCTCCGCGGCCACCGTCCTCACCATCGGCGGAGTCATCGCACTGTGCGGCTACGACGGTGTCGTCCTCGCCCTCAGCACCCTGCTGTCCCTGCTGCTCCTGATGTTCCTGCTGGCCGAACCCCTGCGGAACACCGGCCGTTTCACCACCGGGGACGCCATCGCCCGGCGGATGCCCGGCCGTGCCGTGCGCATCACGACCTGTGCCGTGACCATCGCCTCACTGATGCCGATGATGCTGGTCCAGCTCGCGAGCACCGGCCAACTGCTCGCCTTCATCCTCGGCTTCAGCAGCACCACCATGAAGACCGGGTGCGTCATCGGGGTCGGCGGCCTGATGATCACCTACGCGGCCATCGGCGGGATGAAGGGCACCGCCCTCATCCAGATCCTCAAGATGGTCATGCTCCTCGGCTCGGGATCCGTGGTCGCCTTCCTGATGCTCCGCGCCTTCGCGTGGGACCCGGGAGAGCTGCTGCGCACGGCCGCGGAGCACAGCGGGGCGGACGAGGCGTTCCTGCGCGCCGGCCTGCAGTTCGCCGGGGGTCCGCACGCCGACCTGGACATGATCAGCACGCAGTTCGCCATCGTGCTCGGCGGCGCCTGTCTGCCGCACGTCACCATGCGCATGTTCACGGCGGACAGCGCACGGCAGGTCCGCCGCTCGATGTCCTGGGCGGTGTCGTCGGTGGCCCTGTTCATGCTGATCATCACCATCGTCGCGATCGGGGCGACCGCGCTCCTCGGCCGGGCCGGGATCACCGCGGCCGACCCGCGCGGCAACACGGCCTACCTCGTCGGCTCCCGGGCAGTCTTCGGCACGCATGTCACCCGCGCCGAGACCTTCCTGTTCACCACGGTCACCGCGGCGATCTTCCTCACCCTGCTCGCGTCGGTCGCCAGCATGATCCTGGCCTGCGCCAACTCGCTCGCCCACGACGTCTACGCCAGCCGCTCCACCCCGATTTCGCCGGTACGGGAGATGACGGTGGCCCGGGTCTCCGCGCTCGCCGTAGGCATCCCGACGATCGTGCTGGCCGGCCTCATCCAGCACCGCAGCCTCCAGCCCCTGGCGACGCTCTCCTTCTGCCTGGCCGCCTCGGCCATCGCCCCCGCGCTGGTCTACAGCCTCTTCTGGCGCCGGTACACCCGTGCCGGTCTGCTGAGCACGATGATCGGCGGCTCGCTCGCGGTGCTCGTCCTGATGCCCGGCACCCGGCTGGTGTCCGGGACACCCATGGCGGCCTTCCCCCAGGCCGACTTCAACTGGTTCCCGTTCACCACGACCGGCCTGGTGTCCATCCCTCTGGGCTTCGCGTTCGGCTGGCTCGGCACGATGTTCTCGGGACGGCGTGAGACCCAGCGCCGCAAGAAGGACTACGAGCGGATCGAGGCCCGGATCCTGGCGGGCCCGGACCCCAGGCCGAGATGACCTGGTCCAGGCCGAGATGACCTGGCCCGGGCCGGGGCGACTCCGCCCGGACCGGGTGTGTACAGCATCTTTCTTGATGTTAGGTTTGGCTTACCTTACTGAACGGAACACCCAGTTCCGTAACTCTGCGCTGCCCGCGAGCGGGCGGACAAGGACGACTTCAAGTGCGCTTCGCCCCGTCGCCGTTCACCCACGGCACGCACCCTCGGATACGCGTCGCGTGACCGTCTCCCTCTCCCCGCCCGAACTCGCCGACGCCCCGCGCGTCCGCCGCCGGCACGGCAGACCCGCACTCAGCGCGGGCCTGTTCGCCGCAGCCCTGGCGCTGGCCGCCATGAGCGTCCTCAGCCTCGCCGTGGGCTCGGGCGACGTGGCACTGCACGACGTGGTGGCCGGGGTGTTCAGCCCCGACCGCTCCGTCCACGGCCAGATGATCATCCAGGAGGTCCGCCTCCCCCGTACCGTCGCCGGTCTGCTCGCCGGGTCGGCGCTCGGTGTCGCCGGAGCCCTGATGCAGGGCGTCGCACGCAACCCCCTGGCGGATCCCGGCCTGTTGGGTGTCAACGCGGGCGCCTCCGTCACCGTCGTCTTCGCCATCAGTGTCCTGTCGCTGACCGAGCCCGCGCAGTACATCTGGTTCGGTTTCCTCGGGGCTTGTGTCGCCGCCGTTCTCGTCCAGGGCATCGGCAGCCTGGGCCGCGAGGGCGCGACACCCGTGAAACTGGCCCTCGCGGGAGCGGCCACCACCGCGGTCCTCGGCTCCCTGACGAGCGCCATGCTGCTCAGGGACAGCCGGACGTTCGACCAGTTCCGGTTCTGGCAGGTGGGCGCGCTCAACGGCCGTGACATCGATGTCCTGTGGCAGGCGCTGCCCTTCATCGCCGTCGGCGGAGTGCTGGCCCTGCTGCTGGGCCCCTCCCTCAACGCCCTCGCCCTCGGCGACGACATCGCGCGCGGCCTCGGCCAGCGCATCGTCGCCGTACGGCTGGCGGGCGCCGCGAGTGTCGTACTGCTCTGCGGCGCGGCCACGGCGATCGCCGGGCCGATCGGCTTCCTGGGCCTGGCCGTTCCGCACGCGGCACGCCTGATCACCGGCCCCGACTACAAGTGGATCCTCCCCTACAGCGCGCTGCTCGCACCTGCCCTGCTGCTCTTCGCGGATGTCGTGGGGCGCCTGATCGCGCGCCCCGGAGAGGTGCAGGTCGGTGTGATCACCGCCGCGCTGGGCGCCATCCCCTTCGTCCTGCTCGTCCGCCGCCGGAACGTGGTCGAACTGTGAACCGTAAGTCCGTGTCAGCGGGCGGTACGGCCACCGCGCCGCCGGAGCCGACCGGCGCGGCCGGTACGACCGGTGATCCCTCACCCGACAGCCCGCACGACGCCGTGGCCCGGCTGGTCCGCGTCCGACGCCGTGGGCAGGCGCGCGGCGCTCTCGTGAGCAGCGTCCTGCTGGCCGTCGTACTCGCCGCGTTCGCCCTGTCCCTCACCACCGGCGACTTCGTCATCCCGCTCGCCGACGTCCTCGCCACCCTGGCCGGGGGCGGCGACGCGGGAACCCGGTTCGTCGTCCTCGAACTGCGCCTGCCGCGGGCCCTGCTGGCCCTCCTGGTCGGCGGCTGCTTCGGTCTCTCCGGAGCGGTGTTCCAAGGTCTGCTGCGCAATCCGCTCGCCAGCCCCGATGTCATCGGCGTCAGCGCGGGGGCCAGCGCCGCCGCCGTCCTCGCGAGCATGGTCCTCGGCCTGAGCGGCATCGCCCTGTCGGCCATCGCCCTCACGGGCGCGCTGCTTACCGGCGCCGCCGTGTATCTGCTGGCCTGGCGCAAGGGGATCAGCGGCTACCGGCTGGTCCTCGTGGGCATCGGCATCGGTACGGGCCTGTCGAGCGTCGTCTCGTACGTCATGACGCGGTCGGACGTCACCGAGGCGCAGAACGCCTTCCTCTGGCTGACCGGCAGTCTCAACGGCCGTTCCTGGACGCACTTCTGGCCCCTGTTCGGCGGGGCGGTCGTGCTGCTGCCCCTGGCTCTGGTGGCCGCGCGGGCGCTGCCGGCCCTGCAGTTGGGGGACGAGACCGCCGGCGGTCTGGGAGCACGGGTCGAGCACAGCCGGCTCGCCATGCTGGCCTGCGCGACCGCTCTCGCGGGCCTCGCGACGGCCGCCGCAGGACCCGTCGGCTTCGTCGCCTTCGTGTCCCCGCCCATCGCCCGGCGCCTGCTCCCCGGGCACGGCGCGGCCCTGGTGCCCTCGGCCCTGGTCGGCGCCGCGCTGGTCCTCCTCGCCGACTACGCGGCCCAGCACCTCATCCCCGGGACGCAGTTGCCGGTGGGGATCGTGACCAGCCTCGTCGGTGCGCCGTATCTGCTGTGGCTGCTCGCGCGCGCCAACCGCGTGGGCCGGGGCGGCTGACCGTGACACGACGTCCAGACGAAGGTTCCGGCGAGGCCCGCGAACCGCTCGGCACCCTCAAGGAGACGACGGTGACCTCCCCGCACGACCGGTCCACCCCGCACACCCCGCCCGTCCCGCACACCCTTCAAGCCCGGGACCTCACGCTCGGATACGGAGAGCGCGAGATCATCTCGCAGCTCGACGTCGACCTGCCGCCCGGCCGCATCACCTGCATCGTGGGACCCAACGCCTGCGGCAAGTCCACGCTGTTGCGCTCGATGGCACGGCTGCTCGTGCCGTCGGCGGGAGCCGTCCTCCTCGACGGGCGCAGCATCCAGGAGCTGCCCACCCGTCAGGTGGCCGAGACCCTGGGTGTGCTGCCGCAGTCCCCGGTGGCGCCGGAGGCGATCACCGTCGCCGATCTGGTCGGCCGCGGCCGGTATCCGCACCAGGGCTGGTTCCGGCGCTGGACGGCCTCCGACACCGAGGCCGTCGCCGCGGCCATGCTCGCCACCGACGTCCTCGACCTCGCCGACCGGCCGCTGGACGAACTCTCCGGCGGCCAGCGCCAGCGCGTCTGGATCGCCATGGCCCTGGCCCAGGAGACCGACATCCTGCTGCTGGACGAGCCCACCACCTACCTCGACATCAGCCACCAGCTGGACGTCCTGGACCTGCTGACCGACCTCAACCGGCAGCGCGGAGTCACCCTCGCCGTCGTGCTGCACGATCTCAACCTCGCGTGCCGGTACGCCGACCACCTCATCGCGATGAAGGACGGCCGGGTCGTCGCCGAGGGCGCCCCGACCGCGATCGTCACCGAGGACCTGGTGCACGAGGTGTTCGGGCTGCGCAGCGCGGTGGTCCCGGACCCGGCGTCGGCCACCCCCCTGATCGTGCCGATGGGGCGGCACCACATCACGGTGCCGCAGGCCGGCGACGCCCCTCTCGCCCCGTCCCCGTCGTCCTCCTCTTGAACCCCTGAACCCCTGAGCCCCTGCCCCACTGAACCCTTTCTCCCCTCGCCCCTCCCCTCTCTGTCGAGTCCTTCGACGAACCTCCCGGAAAGAGCACCCACCATGTCCTCTCGCTCCGCCGACTCCGGCTCCCGACGCCGCCCGGGCCGTCTGCGCCTGCTGACCGGCGCCCTTGCGCTCACCCTGATGGGAGCGCTGGCCGCCTGCGGTTCGTCCGACGAGTCCGGCACCCAGGACAGCGCCGCCCAGCCGTCCGACGGCGCGTTCCCGGCGAAGGTCGCCACCAAGTTCGGCACGGTCACCGTGGACGAGGCGCCCAAGCGCGTGGTGGCGCTCGGCTGGGGCGACGCCGAGGCCGCGCTCTCGCTCGGCGTGCAGCCCGTCGGGGCCAGCGACTGGCTCGCCTTCGGCGGCGACGGCCTCGGGCCCTGGGCCAAGGGCCTCTACGACAAGAGCCCGCAGAAGATCGGCACGCTGGAGCCCGAGTACGAGAAGATCGCGGCCCTCAAGCCCGACCTGATCCTGGACACCAAGTCCAGCGGCGACCAGACGCGTTACGACACCCTCAGCAAGATCGCGCCGACCGTCGGTGTGCCCAAGGGCGGCGACCAGTACAAGATCTCCTGGGCGAAGCAGACCACCATGGTCGCCGAGGCCCTCGGTCTCGCCGACGACGGTGAGAAGCTGATCGCCGAGACCGAGAAGAAGTTCGCCGACGCCGCGAAGGCGCACCCGGAGTTCAAGGACAGGACCATCACGCTCGGTTCGCGGACCGCGTCCGCCTGGGGCGCGTACGTCCGCGGCACGGGCCGGGTCGACTTCGTCGAGCGGCTCGGCTTCGAGAACAGCCCCGCCATCGAGGCCAAGGCCGGTTCCGCGTTCTCCGTGCCCGTCTCGGAGGAGAACCTCGACCTCCTCGACGCCGATCTGACCGTGATGGCTCCCATCGGCGTCACCGCGAAGAAGATCAGCTCCGACCCCCTCTTCAAGGCCGTGCCGTCCGTGAAGAAGGGCCACGTCGTCGTCTTCGACGACAAGAACATCAGCTCGGCGTTCGCGATGGACTCCGTCCTGTCGGTCGACTACGCGCTGGAGCACGTGGTGCCGCTGTTCGCGACGGCGCTCAAGTAGTCCGCACAGCCCTGAGGGACCTGAGGGACCTCACGACCCTCAGGGCTCTCACGCGGTGCTCGCCCACACCCGGTCCGCGTAGTCGAGGAAGTTGCGTCCGAGGATCTTCTCGATGCGTTCGGAGCGGTATCCGCGCCGCTCCAGGAGGTGGATCAGTTCCCTGAACTGGTCCACCCCGCGCAGGTCGAGAACGAAGGGAAGCGTGTCCGCGCGCTCGCCGGCAGCGCCGACTCCGGCCGCCGCTCGCAGGGCCACGTGCTCGGCGAGATCGGCGCGGTAGGCGTCGAGGTCGTCGATGGAGGTGACGGGCCCGTCGGTGCCGATGCCGACGTGGTCCTCACCGCACACGTTCACCGCGTGGTCGATGTGCTCGACGACGTCCGCGGCCGTCGCATGCCCGGACAGGCTGAGGAACGGCATGAAGTAGATGCCCACGAAGCCGCCGCGCGAGGCGACCAGCCGCAGTTCCTCGTCGGTCTTGTTGCGGGGCAGATCGGTCAGCGCCCGGCAGCCGGTGTGGTTGATCGACACCGGTGTACGGGAGAGGGCCGCGGCCTCCAGGCAGGTGCGCTCGCCGCTGTGCGAGAGGTCGACCATCAGGTCGTGTGCGTTGAGCGCCTCGACCACGCTGCGGCCGAAGTCGCTCAGACCCCGGTTGGCCGGTGCCATGGAGCCGTCGCCGAGGTGATTGGCCTGGTTGTAGGTGAGTTGGACGACGCGTACGCCCCGCTCGGCGAACGTGGCGACACGACCGATGTCCTCGCCGACGGCCACGGCGTTCTGAAAGCCGTATATGACACCGATCCGCCCCTCCTCCCGCGCCCGGTGGAGGTCGGCGACCGTGCGCACCTTCAGCAGGTCCGCCGCGTGCTCCCGCACGATCCCGTCCCACACGTCGATCTCGTGCAGCGTGTGCTCGTACGGGGGCAGGTCGCCCATGGTGTAGCCGAGGGTGATGTTGACGGCGGTCAGGCCCGAGGCGCGGGCGTCCGCCAAGGTGCGGGCGTCGATGGTGAGTTGCTCGCTGCTCTGGTTGAGCTGTGCGGCGGCCTCGGCCGACCGGGGCGCGTTCGGGTTGTCGAGCTGCCCGAGCGCGTTGATGATCATGGGAGTTGGGTTCATCGATCTTCCTTGTACGCGCCGCGCTCGAAGCGGTGGCCGCGCTTGACGGTGAGAGTGACGCTGCGCAGGTGGTCGATGTCGAGCAGCGGATTCTCGTCCAAGACGACGAAGTTGGCGAGCTTGCCCGCCTCGACACTGCCCATGACGTCCTCGGCTCCGGCGCTCCGCGCGCCGATCAGGGTGGCCGAGCGCAGCACTTCCTCGGGCGGGATGCCGCAGCGACGCACGAGGAACGCCAACTCCTCGAACAGCGCGGGGAAAGGGTCCTCGGGGTCGGTCTCGTAGTCCGTACCGGTCGAGAGGTCCACACCGGCGCGGTACGCCTGCGCCGTGATGTGCGCGGCGAGTCGGGCGTTGGCCTGCGCGCGTGCGGCGTCCTCGGGCCCCTCCCCCGTCAGTTCGTCGCTCTCCCACATGCCGGCGGTCGCGTCGAGCACGGTTCCGCGGCGGCACATCAGCGCGAAGAGCGCGTCGAGCCGGGGATCGTCCTCGGCGGCGAACCGCTGGTGGTCGACCGTCGGTTTGTTCTTGTACGTCGTCAGCGGCCCGTCGGCGCCCTCGAAGGCGAGCAGCGTGACGTGGGAGACGCTGTCGACCCCCGCCTCGACGACCTGCCGGGGCGTGGCGGGGAAGACGGCGGCGTGGGCCCAGACGGGGATGCCCTGGCGGTGTGCCTCGGCGGTGATCGCGGCGACCGTGCCGTGGTCCAGGTCCGCGTAGACCTTGATCGCGGAGGCGTGTGTGCCGCGTGCCAGGGCGACCGCCACGCGCAGGTTGGTGTCCGGGGTGATGGCCTGCATCCACGGCACGGCTCCCGGGGTCTCCCCCTGGGAGACCTGGTGGGTGCGCGGGTCGTCGAAGAAGCCGGGTCCGGCCATCAGTGCGGCGTAGCGGATGTCCGGGCCGGGGATCTCGCCGACGAGGGTGGCCCGCGCGAGGTCGCCGACCTGTCGCAGGTCGTCCGCCATGTCGCGGATCGCCGTGACGCCGCTGTGCACGAGCCGGTCGAGCACCGCCTCGGCGGCGGGCCGGTCGGGCGGTGTCGCGATGTGCTGATGGGAGTCGATCAGGCCCGGCATGACGAAACGTCCGTCGAGGTCGTGGACCTGCACGTCGGCGGGCAGCGAGGCGGTGATCTCCGCGTCGTCACCGACGGCCCGGATCATGGCGCCGTCGACGACGATCGACGTCGAGGGACGGGGCGCCCGCCCGGTGCCGTCGAACAGCGTGGCACCGCGATACACGGCGACCGTCCCGGCCGCCGGCGGAGCGTGCGGGGTCGGCGCTCCCGAGGCCTCGTTCGTCATCTTCGCCTCTCGCTCGTCGTGCTCAGGATGGCTGTGCGGGTTGTTGCACTGTGCGTAACACATGTAACGTCTCCTGCAACACGCATCACCGTACGCCGCCGTGCCCCGACGCCACAAGGAGTGGTCGGACGTGCCCGAAGCACCCCGCAGCGCCGTGGACAAGGCCCTGGACCTGGTCGAGGCCGTCGCGCGGGCGCCGCACCCGCCGCGCCTGACCGACCTGGCCGAGGAGGTAGGGCTGCATCGGGCGACCGCCTACCGCGTCCTCCTCGATCTCGTACGCCGGGGATGGGTACTGCGGACCGGTGACCGCTACCTGCCCGGCACCGCGGTGCTCCAGCTGTCGTCGTCCGCGGCCAGGAACTCACTGACGGCCATCGCCCGCCCGGTGCTCACCGAGCTGTCCGCGCGCACCGGCATGATGGCCAACCTCCAGGTGCTGGAGGACGACCGGTCGCGGGTGATCGACGCCGTACGGCCCGAGCGGCTCGCGATGATCACCGATCTGATCGGCGAGGGGCTGCCCGTCCACCGGTTCGCGGGCCCCCTCGCCCTGGTCGCCGCGCTGGCCCCCGCCGCCCGCGCCCCCTACCTGCGTCCCGCCGAAGCGGCCGGTCACCCGCTGGAGGGTCCCGACGGACTGCTCGCCGACATCGAACGCGCGGAACGCACCGGATTCGCCGTCGAACACGGCCGCAACGAACAGCCCGTCGCCTCCCTCGGCCGCGCCGTCCCACCGATGTCGGGCGCGCCGATGTCAGGCGCGCCGATCTGCGCGCTGACCGTCGTAGGCCTGGACGCCGAGTTCACCCCCTCCCGCCTCCTGGACCTGCGGGAACACCTGCGCGAGGCCACGGACACACTGCAACGGCTCCTGACCGCCCCCGGCGCGTCCGCGGCCTCCTCCGAACCAGCGAACGGACCGGCATGAGTGGTGTCCTCGTCCTCGACCGCGCCCGGACCCGCGCCGCGCTCGACCCGCACCGGGTCATGGGCGCGGTGGCACAGGCGCTGATCGCCGTCAGCCGGGGCGAGGCCTCCGCACCACCGCGCGTCGCCGCCCGCGCCCCCGGCGGCCTCCTGGGTGTCATGCCCGGTTACGTTCCCGGGCTCGGTCTCGCGGCCAAGCTCGTCTCCGTTTTCGCGGACCCGGCGCGGGCCGGGCGGAGCAGCCACCGTGGCATCGTCGCGCTCTTCGACCCCGAGGACGGCCGCCCGCTGGCGCTCCTGGACGCCGAGTCCCTCACCGAGATCCGTACGGCCGCGGCTGCCACCCACAGCGCCCTCGCCCTGGCCGTGCCACGGCCCGGCCGGATCGCCGTCATCGGTACCGGGGCCCAGGCACGGGCCCAACTCGCCCTGCTCGCGCTCCTCGACCCGACGACTCCCGTCGCCGTGGCCGGCCGGGATCCGCGGAGAGTCCGCGACGCCGCCGCTCTGCATCCCGCGGCCGAGCCCGCACCGAGCGCCGAAACGGCCGTGCGCGGTGCCGATGTGGTGTTCTGCTGCACCGGCGCCGTCCGGCCGGTGATCCGCCGGGACTGGCTCGCTCCCGGCGCCCATGTCAGCTCGGTGGGCGGCTCCCACGGCCCCGAGGTGGACGCCGACACCGTCCGGGACGCCCTCCTGTTCGCGGAGTGGCCCGGCGCCCGCGCCGCCGCACCGCCTGCGGGCGCGCACGAACTGCAGGACCTGCCCGAGGAGAAGACCGTCACCCTCCTCGGCTCCGTCCTCTCCGGCACGCACCCCGGCCGCCGTGACGAGACCGGACTGACCCTGTTCAAGTCCACCGGGCACGCCGCCCTGGACGTGGCCGCGGCGCACGTCGCCCACGCTGTCGCCGTGCGCGAGGGGTGGGGCACGACCGTCGACCTGTGAACGTCTGCTGCCGACCCGGTGCCGACGGCGCGTGTCGGTCATCTGTAGCCGGTCTTCGGGAGCTGTCGGTCCGGTGTCAGCGGCTTGTCGGCGCGGACTGACACCTTGCTGGAGATCCGCCGGGCGCACTTCCGGCAGGCGTACAACAGGCAAGGAATCCCCACCATGACGACTCAGGCCGTTCCAGGCACGCAGAACGCCGCCAGCGCGGAGAACGCTGGGGGCACTTACGTCACGATCATCGGCGCCGGGCTCGGCGGACTCACCCTGGCCCGCGTACTGCACGTCCACGGCATCCCGGCCACGGTTTACGAGGCCGAGGCCTCACCGACGGCGCGCGCCCAGGGCGGAATGCTCGACATCCACGACTACAACGGCCAACTGGCCCTGGAGACGGCAGGCCTCCTCGCCGAGTTCCGCGAGCTCATCCTGGAGGGCCGCGAAGCGATACGTGTCCTCGACGTGGACGGGTCCGTCCTGTTCGACAAGGCCGACGACGGTACGGGCGTCCGCCCCGAGGTGCTGCGCGGCGAGCTGCGGCGGATCCTGCTCGACTCGCTCCCGGACGGCACCGTCCGGTGGGGGCACAAGGTCAGCGGTACCCGTGCGCTCGGCGACGGACGGCACGAGGTGACCTTCGCCGACGGCACCACCGTCGTCACGAGCCTGCTGGTCGGCGCGGACGGCGCGTGGTCCCGGGTCAGGCCGCTGCTCACCGCCGTCACCCCGGAGTACGCCGGCATGTCGTTCGTCGAGACCTACCTGTTCGACAGCGACGCCCGGCACCCGGCCAGCGCGAAAGCGGTCGGCGGCGGCTCGATGTTCGCGCTCACGCCGGGCAGGGCGATCCTGGCCCACCGGGAGAACGGCGGCACCCTCCACACCTACGTGATGCTCAGCGAGTCACGGGAGTGGTTCGCGGGCATCGACTTCGGCGACTCCGCCGCGGCCACCGCGCGGATCGCGGAGGAGTTCGAGGGCTGGGCACCGGAACTCACCGCGCTCATCACCGACGGCGAGACCGCGCCGGTCCTGCGTCCCCTCAACGCCCTGCCCGTCGGACACCGGTGGGACAGGGTGCCGGGCGTGACCCTGCTCGGCGACGCCGCCCACCTCTCGGTCCCGAACGGCGAAGGCGCCAACCTCGCCATGTACGACGGCGCCGAACTCGGCAAGGCCCTCGCCGCCCGCCCCGACGACGTCGAAGGCGCCCTCGCCGAGTACGAGCAGGCCATGTTCACCCGTGGCGCCGAGGCCGCCGCCGAGGGCACCGAACTCCATGACCTCCTCTACGGCGACAGGACACCGCACAGCCTGATCGCCATGTTCACCGGGGACACCGACCACGGCGGCGACCAGGCGCCGTGATCCGCGGACGGTCACCGCGCTGAGGGGCGGCGCCCGCAGGCACGGCGGAGTGGGGAACCGCCGCATCGCTGCGGGCGCTGACCTCGCCGCCGGGGCTCGTGAGCCATCCGGGCACTCGTACCGCCGAAACCGCATATGTGTCCGCGTTCCGCGGGCATGCGGCAGGGCATGAACCAACCGAACGACGGCCCCGACCGCGCCCACCGGCGTCCCGAGGGAGTCAGCGACAAGACCGTGGAAGCGCTCGGCGCGCTGTCCAAGGCACTGGAGACCACCGAGCGGGCCCGGGGACACCTGTATTCCTTCCACCAGCTGACCGGAGGGGCAGACCTGGAGCTGGACCGCGCGGTCGCGCTCCTCCGCGAGGCGGGCCACACCGAGTACGCCGACCGTGTGGAGCACGAGGTCCTGGGCCGCAATGTGATCCCCGGCCACTGGACGTTCCAGATCGTCGAGGCCTACAACGGGACCTACTACCAGCCGTTCAAAGACCTTGAACGAAGTGCCCTGCGCGACCTCGCGGACGGACGCGACCACCTCTACGAGGCCGAGATGAAGGAGGACCGCCGCACGACGGGCCACCGCGACCACACCGCCCGCCCCGACAGCCCGGACACCCCGACCTGATGGGCATCCCGTCGTGATGGGGTTCCGCGGCCCGTCCCGCGGGTCGGGGGTCGCGGGTCGGCCCTGGTGCTCCGGACTGTCGCGCCGGGATCACATCGCTGGGTTCAGGCCGCTTCGGGCGCGCCTTCCGCCGGGGGCGGGGCCGGTCGCTCTCCTCTGCTCAGCCCGTTCAGTTCGGCCGTGAACTGCGCCCCGGCGAGAAGGGCGAGGTTGGACAGCCACAGCCAGATGAGGAAGACCACCGCGCCCGCGAGGGAGCCGTAGAGCTTGCTGTAGGTGCCGAGCGCGGAGGTGTACAGGGCGAAGCCTCCGGAGACGACGAGCCACAGGCCCGCCGCCAATATCCCGCCGGGGACGCTGTGTTTGCGGCGGCGGGCCGGCAGGGGCCCGGTGTGGAAGACGATGACGACCAGCAGCGCCACCAGGCACAGCAGGAGTGGCCAGCGCAGCAGGTTCCAGGCCCACGCGGCCACCGCGTCGAAGCCGAGAAGGCGGCCGGCGGTCTCGGCGATCGGGCCGGTCAGCAGCAGGAGGAGCGCGCTGACGAGCAGCAGGCCCAGCAGGGCGAAGGCGGTGAGCAGGATGCGCGGTGCCGTGTGCCAGGGCGACCGGTGGTCGGCCTCGTGGTGCATCCGGTGCAGGGCGCGGCGGAAGACGGCCAGGTAGCTGGAGGCCGACCACAGTGCGCTCACGATGCCCCCGCCCAGCAGTGTCCAGGCGGCCGAGCCGTCCTTCAGCGTATGGGTCAGCACGTCGTGGAGCTGCGTGCCGGACTGGTCCGGGGCGTAGGCGGTGACATGGGCGATGAAGTCCTCGGCGGTGCCCGGGCTGATCATGCTGAAGGCGATGACGGTCACCAGCAGGGAGGGCAGGACCGCCAGGATCGCGTAGTAGGTGAGGGCGGCTGCGTAGTCCGACACGTCGTCCCGCCACATCGACAGCGGCGTACGGCGCAGCGCGACGCCCCAGGCAGCCGGGGTCCGGGTGCGGCGCCATACCGGCTCCAGTGCGCGCGGGCCGCCGCCGGTGACGACGGGCCGGGGTTCAGCGGACATGAGGCCTACGGTGCGGTCGGGTGGAGAAACGGACGCGCGTACGCACGCTGTACGGGGTGAGGGAACTCTCCGTCCGGGCGGCGAGCTCCGCGAGGGCGGGCAGGACGGCGGCCGGAGCCACATCGGGCTGGAGCCGGACATGCAGGCGCACCCGCACCTGCTTGTGTCGCGCGAGCACCTGGGTGCGGCAGCGGCTGACACCGCCGATCCCGGCCGCGTGCCGGGTCACGACGTCCTCCAGCGCCCGGGTGCGCAGCGTGCCGCCGGGCGCGGGCAGCGGCAGCGACGGGCGGGCCCCGCCGCGCAGCAGACGCACGCACCACAGTGTGAGAAGCACGGTCGCGGCGATCGACGCGGCCATGACCGAGGGCGTCCACCAGCCCGTGGAGCGCAGGTCGGCGAGTCCGGCCGGATCCGCCAGCACCGCACGGGCGCCGGGCTCGGGCCACCAGGCCGGAAGACGCGTGGCCCAGGGCGCTCGGGCGAGTGCGAGCCAGGTACCGCCGAGAAGAAACACCAGGCCGGTCACGGCGAGGGCGGTCCGGTCGAGGACCGTACGGGAACGTCGCATCAGCGGGTGACTCCTTCGAGGGCCGTGTCGTCGGCACCGGCCGTGAGCGTACGCTGCGCTCCCCCGCCGTCCCCAACCGTCGTCGCACCGGGATCCCAGGCGGCCCCGGGCCGGACCCTTATGCGCAGTCGCGGTGGGCGACGCAGATGGCAGCTCTCCAGTGCCCGGCGGGCCGTGTGCCGTGCCTCGTCGAGCGCGCGCGCACGGTCGCCGAAGGCGAGAGCGGCCCGGACGCTGACAGTGCGGCGGCGCACCCGCACTTTCACGGCCCCTATCCCCTGCGTCTGGCCCACCGCGTCCCTGACGAGCGCGGCAACTGCCGTACGGTCCATGGCCGCCCACAGGTTCGGAGCGGGCGTGGTGACCGTGAGCAGGCCGCGATGTCCTGGGGTGAGGGCCAGGACGACCATGATCAGACCGAGGAGCGCGACGGCGACGGCGCAGGCCGTGACGGTCGCCTCACCGGGGCCGTGCCGCGCGAGCCAGTGCAGTGCGTCGGCGCGCCAGGCCGCCGCCGGGCGGCCGGCGGCGTGCACCAGGATCAGGTCGACCGCGAGTGCGCCGCAGGCCGCCAAGGCCGACAGGGCGAGCAGCAGGGTCGGCAGCCGCCGCGCGGACCACCACCTCAGTGGCGTCCGCGAGTGCGGCAGCGGCTGGGAGGGCTCGCCCACGGGAGGCTCGTCCGTGTCGGCCCTGTCCGTGACAGGGCCGTCCGTGGCGGCCCCCGCCGACGGCGCGCTCTTCGCCACGTCCGGCCCCGGGACCGGCGTCGATGCCGGTGCCGGTCCCGGGACCAGAGCGGTGACGCCGACGCGTGCCCTGGTGACGTCCAGGCCGGTCAACTGATGGGTACGGGCGGTGACATGGTCCTGGAGCCGGCGGACCGCCTCCGGCAGTGGGGCAGGGTAGGGCAGGGTGACGTCGACGCTCACGTCCGCCCGTCGACCGTGCACGGCGGCCGAGCCCTTCGAGGCGCGGGCTCTGGTTCCGGCTCCGGCCCCGGCGGCGGGTCCGGCAGCGGGTCCTGTGCCGGACTCGGTCCCTGTCCCGGCAGCCGGGCCTGGCACGGCCTCGGTGGCCGCCCGTTCGGCGATCCTTCGGACCGCCTTCTCCGAGACGGTCGTGGTGCCGCGCCGGTCCGCGGTGGTCATCGACGGCTCCGCTCATAGCCGTCGCGCAGATCCTGCAGACGGCCCCCGCCGTCGAACCAGTGGCCGACGGCCCACCCCAGGCCGCCGAGCGCGGCCACGAGCAGGAACGCCCCGAAGCCTCCGAAGAAACCGGCGAAGGCCAGCGCCATCCCTGCGATCATCCCGACGAATGCTGCGGTCACGTGGTCACGTCCATGTCCTGGCCTCTTTCACCATTCCTCTTTCACCGGTCCTCGTGCACGGGCCGCCATGTACCAGTCGTCCTGCACCAGTCGTCATGCACCGGCTGGGCGCCCTGCTGTGTGCGACGGCCCGCTCACTCCACGCGGGAGTCCGTCGTCGGCGTCTCACCGTCCTCCTCGGGCAGATGCACGTCGTTGACCGTGACGTTCACCTCCACCACATCGAGGCCGGTGACGCGCTCCACCGCCGAGATCACGTTCTCCCGGACATCGCGGGCCACGTCCGTGATGGGAACCCCGTACTCCACGACCAGGTCGAGGTCGATGGCCGTCTGCCGCTCGCCGACCTCCACCTTCACTCCGCGTCCCACGTTCGGACGGCCGCCCGGCACCCGGTCGCGCACCGCGCCGATCGTGCGGGAGAGGCCGCCGCCCATGTCGTACACACCCGGGATCTCCCGGGCCGCGATCCCCGCGACCTTCACCACGACGACATCGGCGATCGATGTCCGTCCGCGGTCCGCCGCCGGCTGGTCGACGCCGGTGACACCGCCGGACAACGCAGTCGTCGTCGGCGCCGCCTTGCTGCCCTGCGGTGCCGATACGTCCTTGCGGGTCGACGCGGTCGGTACGGTCTGCGTGGTCATGGCACGTCCTTCTTCCTGTAGCCGGTCGGCTGCTCTCACTGGGATGGACCCGCCGCGGCCGCGCCTGTGACGCGGATACCCGGAAAATCTCCGCTCAGCTCCGGACAGGGTGTCCGTCTCATCGATATGTCCCGCATGAATGTCCGACGGGTGTCCGGCCGTTCGCGGGCCATCCGCGGAGGTGCCGGCAACGGATCATGCATAGGGACACACCGGCCCCCGGCCGTTTCACGGGTCACGCGAAACAAGAGGCGGAAGCCGCGTAACAGCGGGCGGCACGGAGGTGTCGAACCTGCGGAACCGGATGAGAGGAGCCGCTCAGTGGCGGGGGCCCGCAGAGAGAACGCGCCACCGGAGGCCCGGGGCGAGACCGAGGACGCCCTGCTGACGGTACGGGCCGCGGAGGGGGAAGAGGACGCTTTCGCCGTGCTCGTACAGACCCATGCCCCGGCCCTGATCCGGCTGGCCACCCGCCTGCTGGGCGGGCGCGCGGAGGCGGAGGACGCCGTGCAGGACGCGTTCATCAGCGCCTGGCGACGGCTGCCGGAGTTCCACCACCGGTCGTCGTTCGGCACATGGATGTACCGGATCGTCACCAACCGCTGTCTGAACGTGCTGCGCGCCCGCAAGCCGGTGGCGCCTCTGGAGGCCGCGGGAGAGATCGCGGCGCCCGAGCACTCGGCCTCCCCGGCCCGGATCGCCGAGGCGCGCGACGCGGTCCGAGAGCTGGGCGAGGCTCTCGATCAGCTGTCGGTCGAGCAGCGCGCCTGCTGGGTGCTGCGAGAATTGGACGGTCAGTCCTACGAATTCATCGCGGACGCGGTCGGCATCAGCCAGGAGGCTGTGCGTGCCCGTGTCTTCCGCGCACGACGCTGCCTGACACAAGCAATGGGGGCCTGGCGATGACCTCTCACACCGACCCGCCCACCGCGGAGACCGGCGGCGTCGACGACGAGCAACTGCCGTGCGGCAGGCTGCTGTCCCGGGTCTGGGACGACTGGGAGCAGCAGACCGACGACCCGCACCGGCAGACCTGCCCGCATTGCCGGCGGGCCGTCCTCGACCTCGACGACCTGGAGATCGCGGTACGCGGCCTGCGCGAGGAGACGGCGGACGGCTACGCGTCCGAGGCCACGTCGCTGACCCGCCGCGTCATGGAGGTCGTGCGTCTCGAACTGCGTCCCGGCCGCCCCGTGCCTCTCGGCGAGCCCGACGAGGATCTGTGGATCATGGAGGCGGTCGCCGCCCGCGCCCTGCGTGCGGCGGCCGAGACCGTGCACGGCGTCCGGGCGGGTTCCTGCCGACTCCTCTCCCACTCCACCTCCGGCACCGCCGACGGGCCGGTGGAGGTCCGTCTCGGCATCCACGCCCCGGCCGGCGTCTCGCTGCCGGAGCTGGCCGAGGAGGTGCGCAGACGGGTCCGGGAGGCGGCGGACCGTGAGTTGGGCGTGGCGGTGGCGACGATAGACGTCCATGTCACCGACCTGATCGACACCGCGGACGACAGCCAGGAAGGTCGTACGTCATGACCCGCGACAGCGCACACACCTCGTTGGCCGAGGAGATCGCCCGGGCGGTGGAGAGCGTGCCGGGGGTGGCCTTCCTCAGGCCGGGGCTCGCCGGCCGACTGCGCCCGACGCGGGTACGGCCGCAGCGCGGCAAGGACGGGGCTCCGGGAGCGGGCGTACTGACCGCGGGCGTGCCGATGACGGGAGTGCCGACGGCAGGAGGGTCGGCCGCGGGAGGGTCGGCGGCGGGCGTGCGGCTGAGTCGGCCGGACGGCACCGGGCGCCGCCATGTCGAGATCCACCTCGTCGCGCTCAGACAGGCGCGAGCCCTGGACGTGGCCCGTGCCGCACGCCGTCGCGTCGAGGCCCATCTGGTCGAGACGTTCCCGGCCGAGCCCGCACCGGCACGGGTCACCGTGACCGTCACCGGCCAGGTGTGACGCCTGACCGGTGACGGTGAAATCCGGCGGTGAGATCCGGCGGTCGGCTCCGGCGGTGAGGTCCAGCAGTTGGGTTCGACGGTTGGGTCCGGCGGTGAGGTCGGGCTGCGGTCAGGAAACCCGCTTCCGCGACCGCGGGCCTGCCGCGTCACGCGTCACGCGGGGAGGTTCAGCAGGGCGAGCGGAGTGGAGGTCGGTTGCTCGGAGCCGCCCTTCGGCTCGACCGTGACCCCCATGCCCGACGCCCCGGCCACAGCGCCCTTCATCAGGACGGCCTGGCTGGTGTGGGCGGGGTCCATCAGGCCGGCGGACCGCATGGAGCCGTCGTCGTCGAACCAGAGCTGGTACACCTTGCCCCGAGGCGGCTCGGTCATCCCGGAGGCCAGGAAGACGGCCCTGTCACGGCTGTCGGAGACGACGACGGTACCCGTGGCGCCACCGGCCAGCTTCGTGGTCCGGCTCCTGGCGTCCGGGGCCGTGAGCACGGCCGCGATGTCGTTCGCTCCCCGGTCGGCCCGGCGCGCCTGCTCCAGGGCGTCCTCGGCGCGTTCGTGCTGCCACACCGCGGTACCGCCCAGTGCGGCGGCCGCCGCGAGACAGGCGGCCAGCGCCCAGCGCGACACCGGACGCCCGCGCGCGGTCGTCCGTGCGCGGTGCGGCAGGGCCGGGCCACCCGGCCCCTCCTGCCGGACGGTCCGGATCCGCCGCAGCACGTCCTCCCGCATGGCGGGGCGGGGCGGCTGGGAGACGGCGAGTCCCAGCCGGGCGGCGGTGGCGGACAGTTCGGCCGTCTCCCGCGCACACGGCTCGCAGTCCGCGAGGTGCCGCTCGAATGCCTCGCGTTCCTCGTCGGACAGGGCGTGCAGGGCGTAGGCGCCGGTCAGTGTGTGCAGATCCGCAGTGGTCACGCGGTCACCCCCAGGCAGTCACGCAGTCGGATGAGGCCGTCCCGGAGCCGGGTCTTTACCGTGCCCAGCGGAAGCGCCAGGGCTTCGGCCACCTCGCGGTAGGTGAGCCCGCGGTAGTACGCGAGGTCGACGGCCTGACGCTGGATGTCGGTCAGGGTGCGCAGACACCGCCGCACCTGTTCCCGCTCCAGCCGTGCCTCCACCTGCTCGCTCACCTCGTCGTACTCGGGCGTGCGGTCCAGTTGGGCCGCCTTGTGGTCCCGTGCTGCCGAGGCCTCCACCGAGCGCACCCGGTCGACCGCCCGCTGATGGGCCATCGTGAGGATCCAGTTGATGGCCGTGCCGCGGTCCGTGCGGAAGCGCGGGGCCGTGCGCCACACCTCCACCAGAACCTCCTGAGCCACTTCCTCCGACTGGGCGCGGTCCCGCAGGACCGCGCGGACGACACCGAGGACCGGGCTCACCACGGCGTCGTACACCGAGGCGAACGCCTGCTCGTCGCCCAGGGCCACACGCCGCAGCAGTTCCTGCAGATCAGGTTCGGCCGAGTGGTGCCTGCCGATCTGGGCGACTTCGTTCACCGGGGTCCTCCGTCGTCGGGACATCCGTCGAGACATCCGTGGGACGTCCGTCAGGACATCTCCGGACGTAATCCGACGCCGGAGCCGCGGCGGATTGGTCCCTGACACCCATGAAATCCCAGGTGAAGCCGGACTGCGCGGGCAGACGGACGAAGGGCGTACGGTTTTGTCCCGACCGGCGGCCGGCCACGGCCGGCCGAGCCGCCGACCAAGCCGTGGGCCGGTCGGCAACGAATATGGAGTGAGACAGGTCCGGTGAGCTGCGGCGGCTCGACAGACGGGAGCGGGAATGACAGTGCACGAACAGGCATCCACCGATGAGTCGGCGGGCGCGCACGCCCCCGCGCTGGTGGTGCGGCGGCCGGCCCGCTCGCCCCGTGCGGCCGTCCTGTTCCTGCACGGCGGCAGGTCCGACAGCCGGGCGCCGTCCCGTCCCTGGCACCTCGCGGCCGTGCGCATGAAGCCCTTCCTGCGCGCCGTCGCCCGTGCGATACCGGACGACGACGTCCTGCTGGCGGAGGTGCGTTACCGCGTACGGGGCTGGAACGGCGGCGACGCCGACTCCCTGCGGGACGCGCGGCGGGCACTCGAAGAACTCCGGCGCCTGGCTCCGGACGTCCCGGTCGTTCTCGTCGGCCACTCGATGGGCGGCCGGGCGGCGCTGCGTGCCGGGGGCGCGGCGCAGGTCCGCGGCGTTCTGGCGCTGGCTCCCTGGTGCCCCGAGGGCGAGCCGGTTGCCCAGCTGCGGGACAAGGAGGTCGTCGTGCTGCACGGAGACCGCGACCGGGTCACGGATCCCCTTCTGTCCAGGGCGTTCGTGAACCGGGCCCGTGCCGCGGGCGCCCGGGCGGCGTTCGTGGACATGGCGGGCGGGGACCACGCCATGCTCCGCCGCGCCGGGGACTGGCACCGCATCGCGGTCTCCACCGTCCTGGAGATGCTGCCGCCCGCCACCGGGACCAATGGTGCTACCGGCACTACCGCGGTGTCAGGACGCTGAATTCGTTGCCGTCGGGGTCGGTCATCGCCACGCTGCCGGGCTCGTCCTGACCGGTGTCGAGGCGCTTCGCCCCGAGGGCGAGCAGCCGGTCGACCTCCGTCCGCAGGTCACCGTGAGCGCGGGGAGCGAGGTCGTAGCGCAGCCGGTCCCGGCCCGTCCTGGGCGCCACCGGCGGTCCCCCCCACGTGAACTTGGGCCCGCCGTGCGGAGAGCGGATCGCGGTCTCCTGGTCCTGGTCCCAGACCAGGGGCCAGCCGAGCGCCTTGCTCCAGAAGTACCCGACCTCCTGCGAGCCGTCGCAGGCCAGCGCTCCGATGAAGCCGCAGTCGGCGAGGAAGTTGTTGCCCGGCTCGATGACGCAGAACTCGTTGCCCTCGGGGTCCGCGAGCACCACATGCTCCTCCTCCGGGAGCTGGCCGATGTCGATGTGCCGTGCGCCGAGTGCCAGCGCCCGGTCCACCGTGCGCCGCTGGTCCTCCAGGGACGTACTCGTCAGATCGAAGTGCATCCGGTTCTGGCCGGTCTTCTGCTCCTGCGACGGCAGGAAACGGAGGCGGAATCCGGTGTCGTCAGCGGGCAGGAGCAGGATTCCGTCCTGCGGGTCGTCGACCGTCTCCCAGCCGAGGAAGCGTGACCAGAACCGCGCGAGACCCTCGGGTTCGTTCGCGTCGAAGCTGAGCGCGAACAGCTGACCACTCGTATCCCGGTCCATCCCCGGTCCCCCTGACTGAAGCTGACGGCAGGGCGCGTGCTCGGCGCCTCGCACGCGAGCCTAGGCGTGCGCCCGCCTCACCCGCATCCGGGTTTTCGCCGCCGCACCGGCGCTCACACCGGGGAGTCCGGGTCGGAGTCGGCCGAGTGTCCGGTCCCGTGCCGCGTCCGGTCGGGCCAGACGCCCACATGGTCCGGTTCGGCCGTCAGGCGGACGCGGCCCCGCAGCCCGTAGCGTTCCACGTGGTCCCGGGGCAGCTGGAGGCGGCCGGCGCGGTCCAGGACGGTGTACTCCTCGGCGCCCCCGCCGTCGGGCCCGCGCAGGGTCTCCGTCGACGTACGGCCGTCGCGGATACGGACCGTGCGGCGGACCTGGTCGGAGACGAGGGGGTCGTGGGTGACGACGAGGACGGTGGCGCCGAGTTCCTCGTTGGCGCGGCGCAGTGCGGCGAAGACCTCCTCGCCGCTCGCGGTGTCGAGTTCGCCCGTGGGTTCGTCGGCGAGCAGCACCCGCGGCGCGTTGGCCGTGGCGACCGCGACGGCCACGCGCTGCTGTTCGCCGCCGGAGAGTTCGGCGGGACGCCGGTCGCGGCAGTACGCGACGCCGAGCACGTCGAGGAGTTCGGCGGCGCGCGCGGCCCGCTCGCGGCGCGGTACGCGCACGTACTTCATCGGCAGCGCCACGTTCTCCAGGGCCGTCAGATACGGCAGCAGGTTGCGTCCTGTCTGCTGCCAGACGAAGCCGACGGTGTGCCGGCGGTAGCCGAGCCGCTCGCGCCGGCGCAGGGCGAGCAGGTCGTGACCGGCGACGCGGGCGCGGCCCGCCGTGGGCAGGTCGAGTCCGGAGAGGATGGACAGCAGGGTCGACTTGCCGGAGCCGGAGGCGCCGACGAGGGCCATGCACTCGCCCTCCTCGACGACGAGGTCGAGGCCTTGTAGCGCCTGGACCTCGACCTCGTCGGTGCGGTAGACGCGGACCAGGTTGTCGCAGACGACGAGCCCGTCGTCGGCGCCCGTGTGCGGTCGGCGGGCGTCTCGGGCCCGCTCCTCCAGCCGCCGCAGATCGCTCACCTGCGGCGGGTCGTCGGGCAGTCCCGGTTCGCCGAGTCGTGTCTGGTCTCCAGGCTTGCCCGGTGACCCGGATCGCACCGGCTCGCCGAGTTGCGACGAGCCGCTCCCCTGGCGGTCCCCGTGCGGGTCAGTCACCGTTTCTCCCCAGTCGCAGGACCGCGCCGAGCCCGCGGCGCCGTCCGATCCAGGTCTCCACGCCGACCGCCGCGAGCACCAGCGCGCCGAGCCCCGCTCCCAGGGCGGCGGTCAGCAGCAGGTCGGGGTGGGGCGTGGGGGCGGCGGGCCCGCCCGTGAACTCCCGCAGGTCCAGGGCGGGTCCGAGCAGCGCGGGCAGTGCCAGCCCCAGGGCGATGCCGCCCGTCACGGCCGCCAGGACCATCGGCAGCAGTTGCAGCAGGTGCAGTCCCGAGGTGGCCCGGTCGCCGAGGCCGAGTGTGCGCAAATACGCGGTGGTGCGGCCACGTGCCGGAGCGGACAGCAGGAGTTCGAGGACCAGCGCCAGCAGGGCGAGGAGCACGGCGAGCGCGGTACATGCGGTGTGCGCGGTCCGCAGGACGTCGATCATGCCGTCGGCCGCGGCGTCGGCCTGTTCCTCGGAGCGGATACGCAGTTCACCGAGGGCGCTGTCGCCGGTGGCGCGCGGCACCAGGGACCGCAGGGCCGCCACGTCCAGGCGCGGGCCGTACAGCAGCAGTGAGGTGCCCTCGAAGTCGCTCGCCCCGATGGCCGCGAGGTCACGGTTGTCGGTGAGCAGCATGCGTTCCCGGGCGGGCGTCGTGCCGCGGACGGGGCCCAGCGCCGGGTCGTGGCGTACGTCCTCGGGGAGGGCGCCGACGACACGTAGCCGCAGTTCTCTGCCGTGGGAGGCGATGGTGAACAGGTCGCCGGTGCGGGCCCCGGTGGCCAGGACCCGGATGTCCTCGCCCGTCCGGGGGCCGGTCAGGCCGGCGTCGTCGAGTGTGCGCGCCGCCGTCGAGCCGGGGGCCGCCGCCCGCAGCCGGGCGCCGTCGACGCCGACGAGGCTCGCCACGCCGTACCGGTTGCCGCTGGTCGCGCTCGTCGGGTCCACACGCAACTGGCGTACGCCGACGGTGTGTTCCACTCCGCGCGCCTGGCCGAGCCGCTCGGCGAGGACGGGGTCGCGACCCGCGCCGAGGTAGGAGGCGTCGGCGCCGACCTGCCATGCGGCGGCGGCCCGGCGTCCGTCCGCCAGAGTCCCGGCCACCAGACCGCCGAACACCGCTCCGGCCAGCGTCACCACCAGGACCAGCAGCGCGAGTGCCCGGGCGTGCGCTTCCTTCGCGGCCCGGGAGAGCGCGACGAGCGTCACGACACCTCGCCGCCGCGCCGACCGGCGCGCCAGGATCCGTACGGGGAGCGGATAGACGCGTACCAGGACGGCGACGGTGGCCAGTCCCAGCAGGGCGGGTGCGGCGGCGAGCAGCGGGTCCGGCCCGGCCTCTCCGGCGGTGCCCCGGGTCCGCAGCGCGAACACACCGGCCGCGGCGAGGAGGAGTACCGCCGCCTCGGCGACGACGCGGCGTCCTGCCGCGTACGGGACCTGGTCGTGCCCGGCGCGGACGGCGCGCTCGCGCAGGGCGTGCCAGGTGAGAGCGGGCAGCAGCAGCCAGACGAGTGCGGCGACCAAGAGCCCTTGCCGGTAAGCGGGTTGGGGGCCGGGCAGCGAGCGGGCGGCGGCCATGCCCGCCAGGAGTCCGAGCAGCACGACCGGCGCGGTCTGGGCCGCTCTCGCCAGCGCGAGGCCGGTCGCGGAGGCACCGCGGGCGCGCTGCAGCCGGTGGGCGTCGAGGCTGCGGCGTACCGCGAGCAGCGCGGTGACGGCGGCGGCGAGCAGACCGACGACCAGCAGGGACGCGAGCGCGAAGGAGATGACGACACGGCCCTGTCGCCACTGCCGGCCGAAGTCGGTGAGCACTTCGGGCAGGTGTGTGCCGTGCCGCAGGGTGGAGGCGGGGTGCGGGCCGATCGCGCAGTACATGCCGCCGAAGTCGGCGATGTCGCCGCAGAAGACGGACCGGGCGTCGTCCGGGTAGGCGGTGAGCAGTCGCTGCAGTTCGCGCTGTCCCTGGTCGTCGGCGAAGCGCGCGGCGGTGCCCGTGTCGAGGTCCAGGCGCAATCCCCAGGTGACGGTGAGCGTGGCGCCGGCCTGTGTCTGGAGAGCGGTGACGGTGCGGGGTGCGACCAGGGCGCGCACCTCCCAGTCGAACCCGGAGGCGCTGCGCGGCGGATACCTGGACGGGCGTGCCAGCGAGGGCTGTTCACGCCACAGCCGGTCGCTGCCCGTGCGCGCGCCCCTGTCGCCGGCTGCGCCGCTTCCACTGCCACTGCCAATTCCGCTGCGGCTGCCGCTGCCGCTGACCGGGGCGCTGGCCGAACCACTGCCAGGGTTACCACCCGGGCCCTCGGCGCCCTTCCCCTCGGCGCTCCCGGAGTCGCCGCCTCCGCCGTCCGTCGTGAAGAAGCCGACGACGACGGCCGTGGCTTCGACGTTCCTCAACGCGGCTGGGCGCAAGGGGAGTTGCTGTCCGAGCCGCAGGCGCAGCGCGTCGCGGGTCCGGACGGAGAGGGCGATCTCGACGCGCTCAGCGTCCGGGGCGGGCGGTCGCCCCTCGGTGTAGGAGGCACGCCCCGGCGCGTCGGAGGCGTACACCAGGCCGAGTCCCACCTCTCCGGCTGCCGTCGTGGTGGCGAGGGTCGGCAGGGCGACGCGGGTCGAGTCGTGCACGAGGCCGCCGTTCAGGGCGGCGGGGGCCGCGTTCACGATCACATCGGTGACCGGGAGCAGGTCCTCGGCCAGGTCGCTCGCCCAGGCGTCGGAGCCTTGTCCCTCCGCCGGTTCGAACTGCGCGCCGAGCTGGATTCCGGGCTCGGCCCGCTGTTCCTGGGCCAGCCGGGAGGCGAGGGCGCGTCCGGCGAGCCGGTCGAGGAGCGCGGGAGTGGCCGCGGCCACCGCGGTGAGCAGCGCCACCAGCACGGCCAGGCAGACCAACAACGGCAGATCGGCACGCGCCTCGCGCAGGCCGACGGAGCGGAGGGCTCGGGAGGAGCGCTCCGCCCCTGCTCCCCCGTCGGGCGCCACGCCGGAGGAGCGCAGGGCTCGCGAAGGCCGCTTCATCGGTCCTCCCCCGCCCGCAGCACCCGGGCCAGGTCGACCTGGCCCAGGAAGCGGGCAGCGACGGTCACGACCGCGCAGATCATGAGGGTCACGGCGCCCGCGGTGAGGGTCACGCGGGTCCAGGGGACGGCGGTGAGCAGGCCCGGGTAGACCGGTCTGCCTGTGTCGTCGACCGTGACCACCGGCATGATCGTGGCGGCCAGCGCGGTGCCGAGCAGGGTGCCGAGGACCGCCGCGACCGCGGCCAGTGCGAGCTGCTCCGTCCACAGATACGCGGCGAGTTGACCGCGTCGTACACCGAGCGCCCGAAGCAGCGCGAACTCGCCCGTTCTGGCGCGTGCCGAGAGAGCGGTGTGCAGGGTGAAGCCGACGACGGCGAACGCCGGTGCCAGGACGAGACACAGCGTGAGTGCTCCGCGTGCCCCCTGCCGCAGGGGATCGGCGGCGAGCCGGGCCCGCATCCGGGGCACGTCGACGGCCGTGCCGAGGCGGGGATCGGCGCGGACGGCGTCCAGGGCTGCCGTCGCGTCCCCGTGGTCGGCGGCCACCCACCAGGCGGACTCGGTGACGGGCAGGGTGCCGCCCAGGACGAACTGGGCGGCCATGGCCCGGGAGTCGACGAGGAGCCGCGGCCGGTCGCGTTCGGCGCCCGGCACGGCGTCGATCGCGCCGACGATCCTGAGGCGGGCGCTGCCACCGCCGGCACGCTGCAGGGTGACCGTGTCCCCCACGCGGGCCGTGCCGGAGGAGAGCAGCACGCGGTCGGCGAGCGCGGGCATGGCCGGACTCCCCTCGGCGCGGTCCGTGCCGAGCCGCACGCTCCAGGTGGGGTACCTGAGTTCGGTGTCCGGTCCGCGCAGCACCGCGTCCAGGAGCGTGCCGGGCGCCGGGCGGTCGGAGCAGAGCACGGGTCCGGGAGCGCTCGTGGGCGGTCGGCGCGGTGCGGCGCCCGGACATCCGGCGATACTCCGGTCGGGGGCGTCGGCGCGCAGGTCGTGCCAGGCGGCGGGCCGGGTGAGGCCGGGCACGCGGTCGACGGAGAGCCGGTAGGTGCGTCGTACCGTCTCGCCGGTCATGCTCAGGCCGAGCTGGACGATACGTGCGCCGTCACCGTCGACCGGGACCTTCAGCCGCACGGTACGGGCCGCGCCGCCGGTGTCCGTGAGGACCGCTTCGCTCGCGCGGGTGAGGCCGTCGGCGTCCACGAAGTGCACGGTGAGCACGACCGGCACCGGGGTGCCCGGCCCGTCGGCGGACAGGCGTACGCGCAGGGGGAGTTCGCGCGCCGGGCCGCCGAGCGGCAGACCGTACGCGGGGATGTTCCGGCCGAGCGGGGCGACGAGTGCGGACACCGGCCGGTCGGCGAGATCGGGGCGCAGGGCGGGTGCGGGGCCGCGTGCGGTGTTGATGCCGGTGACGGTCGTCCAGCTCTGGCCGAGGTAGCCGTTCGCGTCCACCACGGGCGTGACGGCGCCGGCACCGGGCAGTGCGGCGTACGCGGCACGGCGGTCGGCGACGGGCAGCCGTCGGCCGGGGTCGATCCGCAGGTCGGCGCCGACCCGGAAGACCGCCTGGTCGTGGTCGCCGCGGTCCAGGATCGCGAGGGCGGTGCCGCTGAGCGCGGCGACGGCCAGTGCGAGGGTCACCAGCAGGGTGGGACCGGCGTGCCGTGCGGCCCGCCGGGCGATCTGCCAGCCGCCCAGGGGCAGGACGAGTCCGGTGCCGCGCCGGGCGAGCGGGTCGGCGGCCCGGGCGGCCAGCGGCAGCGCCCGCAAGACGAGCAGCGCCGCCGCGCAGGTCATCGCGACGGGCGCGAGGATCAGCACGGGGTCGATACCGCCGCCGGTCACCGGCGAGCGGTACTGGCGCAGTTGCAGCCAGCCGACCACGGCGACGGCGGCGAGTGCCACATCCGCGCCGAGCCGCTGCGCCCCCGCGAACCGCCCGAGCCGCAGCCGCAGTCGGCGCACCGCTTGCCGGTCCCGCACGGTCCGCACGGTGGGCAGCAGCAGGGCCACGCCGTGCACCGCGACGGCGAGCAGCGCGGCTGTCCAGCCCGCCGTCGAAGTCGCCGTGGTGGGTACGTCGCCGGGGATCAGCCCGGCCCGGTCGAGGAGGTGCAGCAGGGGTCCGGCGAGGAAGGGCGCGGCCAGTCCCGCCGGTACGGCCACGGCCGCCCACTGTGCTGCCGTCGACGAGGCCAGCCGTGGGGTTCCGGCGCCGCGGGCGGCGAGCAGCGCGAGTTCGGGCCGGCGGTGTTCGGCGAGCTGGCGTGCGGTGAGGACGAGGGCGGCGGCGGCCAGGGCGGCGAGCAGGGTCGCCGGGACGTAGAGTCCCGCGCGGGCCACGGCGATGGGGGTCGTCAGCTCGTCGAGGGCGTTGTCGAGGGTGGACCTGACGTCTAGTTCGGTGGTGACGGGTGCGCCACGGAACACGGACAGCGCGGTGTCACTGCCGCTGAAGGCGTCGGCACGCCGTGCCAGCGGCCCGATGTCGCCGAGCCGCAGTCCGCCGGTGTCCGGCACGCCCAGCCACAGCGCGTCGGCGTCCTTGGCCAGGCCCGGAGTCGTCGCGATCGCCTGACGCGGTACCAGCATCATGGAGTCGGGGGTGCCGAAGGTGGGGCTCAGGCTCGCCCAGAGGGCCGGGCTGCGGCCGCCAGCCCGGTACAGGCCGGCCACCCGCATGCGCACCTGTGGGCCGCTGTCGGGCTGCACCCGCAGTTCGTCGCCGGGCCGCACGGCGAGCTCGGCGGCGAGCACCTCGCTCAGCGCGGTCTCGACGGTCTCTGCGCGCGCTGCCCGCGGCCAGCGGCCCGTCGCCAACTCGGCGTGCCGCGGGATCTGTTGGATCGCGACGAGCGTGACCAGGGTGTCGTCGCGCCGACGGCCGTCCGCCTCCGTCACGCTGAGCGCGGCGGAGCGGCCGGCCGGGACCCGTAATACGGACCAGGTGTGGTGCGGTACGCCGTCGAAGGCACGGCCGACGGCGGCGCGTACGAGACCGTCGACGTCACCGGCACCGCGTGGCCGGTACGGTCCGAAGACCTCGACCACTGCCTCCGGGTCGCGGGCGAGCCGCCGCTGCGTCCCGCCTTCCACGGCCTTCTCGGTGAGTGCCGCGAGCGCGGCGAGGACGGTGGCGGCGAGCAGCACGGCGAGGCCCGCGGCCCCCAGCACCAGTCCGTGGTGCGCGGTTCCACGCACTGCTTCGGGCGCGCGTCTCCCACTCAACTCACCGGCCTCCCCCCGTACGGCCAGCCACAGTATGGGACCGTCCGTTCGAGGCCCGCAATCGTCAGGCGGAGCCTGGCGGGATGACGTCCGTGCCGGGCGTGGCCCGAAAAGCGGTTACTCCGGGAGTTCGAGCATGGGTTCGCCGCAGGACTGGCACTCGGCGTGGACGTCGAGTTCGTTGAGGATCTCGGCGTATTCGGGATGGCCCTTGAGCGCGGCCATGGCGGCGAGCAGGTAGCGGGTCGAGGTCTGGTCGTGCTCCGCCGTGGCCAGCGTCTCGGCCAGGAGACCCAGGGCTTCGGGCAGGGCCTGCCGGTAGGCGTCCGCGATGTCGCCGGGCACGTCGTCAGGCACTTCTGCGAGTTCGCCGGAGCAGATGGCCACGAGACCGACGACGTACAGGTAGTCGTCGCGCTCGGAGCGGGCCGCGGGCAGGCCGCGCGCGAGGGTGACGAGGTGCGGTACGGCGGCGTAGGCGGCCGACCAGGCGGTTCCCTCGGAACACAGGTAGGGCCACAGGTCGGAGAACCGCTCACCGTCGGTGGGATCCGCCACCAGCTGCCGCAACTCGTCCGGGACGAAGGGCGCGTCCGGCGCACCCCGTCCTTCGGACCAGCCCCGGTGGTCGAGGGCGGGCCAGCGCGAGTCGTCCAGAGAGATCATGGGCGAGAGTGTAAACACACTCCAACTCAGTGCGTCGGATGGGCATTTGGCGCGTCACGGGCGATGCGTTGCGGGTGACACGTCACGGGCGACGCATTACGAGGCCGCGGCCCGACGTGATGGATCAGGCGTCCCGCCGGCCGGCCTCGCGGAGAGTCGGCGGGACGCGCAGTGAGGCATCAGGCGGCGGCTGCCGACTTGACCGCGTGGGCGACCTGCGCGCGCAGGTCGACGAACTCGCGTGACTCACGCAGCTCGTCCGCGTCGACGGCACCTCGCGGGAGGGTGATCGGCAGGTCCAGGGCGACGGTACCGGGACTCTTGGTCAGGACCACGATGCGGGAGCCGAGGAACACCGCCTCGTCCGCGGAGTGGGTCACGAACACCGTGGTCCGCCCCGTCTCGGCAGTCACCTGCCGGACGTCCTCCTGGAGCCGCTCTCGCGTCAGCGCGTCCAGTGCCGCGAACGGCTCGTCGAGCAGGAACAGCGGGTTCTCGGCGGCGAGGGCGCGGGCGATGGCGACGCGCTGCTGCTGACCGCCTGATATCTCCCACACCCGCCGCTTTCCCGTCCCTTCGAGGCCGACGCGGGCCAGCAACTCCGCCCGCCGCTCGGGCCATTGCGCGCGGTCGACCCCCGCGTACCGCAGCGCGAGGTCGATGTTGCCCTGCACCGTCCGCCAGGGGAACAGCCGAGGTGTCTGGAACACCACCCCCGCCGTTTCGCCCGGACGCGGCGCGGCGCCGGAGACGCGCACCGAGCCGTGGGTGGGCTGCTCGAACCCGGCGATCAGCCGCAGCAGCGTGCTCTTGCCACAGCCGGACGCACCGACGAGGACCAGGAACTCGCCCGCGGGGACGGTCAGATCGACCGGCCCCACGGCCGTGACGGTCTCGCCGCCCCGGCCGTACCGGTGGGTGACGTGGTCGAGCCGGACGGACCCGGCCCGCCCGGCACCGCCCTCGGTCTCAACTCCCTTGGGCACCGTGTCACTTGAGGACATCGGGAAGTCCCTTCAGATAGAAGGCCTTGCGGACGGCGTCCTCGGACGGCGCGGCATCGATCTGCTTCTGGCCGGCGAGGAACTCGGCGGTGTCGGTGACATAGCCCAGCAGCTTGCCCGGACTGCCTTCGGTGCCCAGCCAGTCGGCGGAGGCGACCTCGTCAGGAGTGAGGAACACCCCTTGCGCGAGCTGGGCCTTGGCGTCCGCCGCACTGATGCCCAGCTCGGCGGCGACCGCCTTGACCGAACCGTCGGGGTCCGACTTGAGCAGGCTCAGGGCCTGTGCCTCCACCTTCCGCCAGGTGTCGATGGCCTTCGGGTCCCTGGAGATGAGTTCGTCGGAGACGACGGCCAGGTCGAGGGTCGGCTTGCCCGCGGCCCCGATCTCCTTGCTGCTGGTGAGCTGGGTGCCGGTCTTGCGCAGTTCGTCCAGGGTCGGCAGCCAGACGTAGGCGGCGTCGATGTCACCGCGCTGCCAGGCGGCGATGATCGCCTGCGGTTGCAGGTCGACCAGCTTGACGTCGGACGTCTTGAGGCCGGCCGTCTCCAGCGCCGCGAGCAGGCTGTAGTGCGAGGTCGAGGCGAAGGGGGTGGCGATCGTCTTCCCCTTGAGACCGGCGACATCCGATATGCCGGCGTCCTTGCGGGCCACCAGAGCCTCGTTCTCGCCGGCCACGTCGAGGACGAACGCGACCTTGTACGGGATCGGTGAACTCCCGGAGATACCACGGGCGAACGGGCTGGAGCCCAGCGCGGCGATGTCCAGGGACTTGCCGAGGAAGGCCTGGTTGACGCTGGCGCCGGAGTCGAACTTGATCCAGGTGATCTTGTAGTCGGGCAGCTCCTTCTCCAGCAGCTTCTTGTTCTTCACGAGCAGGTCGCCGCTGGGGAAGGCGAAGTATCCGATGCGCAGCCGCTTGGAACCGCCGGACGAGGATGCCTCGCTGTCCGAGGAGCAGCCGGTGGCCGCCGCGGACACCGCTGCCAGGGCGCCGGCGAGCAGCAGGCGTCGGGATGGGCCTTGCGGGGTGGAGCGAGACATGGCTGGGCCGTTTCTGTAAGAGGAATTCTGTGAGCGGAGTTCCGTGAGCGGAGTTCTGTAGGCGGAGTTGCGCGAGCGGAGTTCTGTGCGAGGAGGCGGGGCAGGGTCGGGAGTCGGGGGCAGGGCCGGGAGTCGGTGGCAGGGTCGGGAGTCGGGAGGAGAAGCGGGCCGGGGCTGCCGCCGGCCGGTGTCGCAGGCCCTCTAGACGTGTCCGCGCCAGGGCACGACCGCGCGTTCCAGCCGGAGCAGCAGTCCGTCGATGATGAGTCCGGAGATCCCGATGGCGATGATGCCGACGAGCACCACCGGGGTGTTGTTGTAGTTGGCGGCGTCCTTGACCATGCCGCCGATACCGGGCAGTCCGTTGACCAGCTCGGCTGCCACGAGGGAGGAGTAGGCGACGCCCACGGCCAGCCGGATGCCGGTCAGTGTCTCCGGCAGGGCGGACGGCACGATGACGTCCTTGACGACGTCCCACCGGGATCCGCCCAGGGCACGGGCCGCCTCGACCAGGCTCTGCGACACGGCGGTCACCGCGGTGGTGGTGGACACCGCCACCGGCGGGAATGCCGCCACGGCCAGCAGGGTGATCTTGGGCTCCTCGTTGATGCCCAGCCAGATGATGAGCAGCGAGAAGTACGCCAGCGGCGGCAGGGTCCGCAGGAAGGTGATCCAGGGCTCGAAGAGCGAACGGACCCAGCCGACGGTGCCCATGACGAGGCCGAAGACCACCCCGAGCGCGATGCCGATACCGGCGCCGAACGCGATGCGGCGCAGGCTGATGCCGAGATGCTCGATGAGGGTGGTGCCGTTGTAGCCGCGTACGCCGTCGTGGGTCGTGGACACGTCGATGAACGCGCTCCAGACCTTGGCCGGGGGCGGGACGAGTGTCTCGCTCCATGTTCCGCTCGCGGCCAGCAGTTGCCACAGGAGGAGGAACAGCAGGAGCGAGCCGAAGGGCAGGGCGACATGGCGTACGCGGGCGGTGCCGCGGCGACGTCGCCGCGCGGGCGGTTCGTCGGGCAGCGGAGCCAGTTCGGTCTGTGGCGGGGACGGGATGGTGGACATGGGGACGGGGCCTCCGTGGGCGCCATGGGCGCAGGAAGATTGGCGGTCGAGGCCGACCGGGGGCCGGGATGACTCAGAGAACGCACCGGGGTGCGGGAGAACGGACAGCGGAGGCCGCCGCCGGGCACATCACCGGACGGCGGGGCGCGTCAGAGGCGCGGAATCAACAACATGCACAACACGAACAACACGAAACGGGGCGTCGGCACAGGTCGATGACCAGGCGTCGCACCAGCGGTTCGTGATTCATGGGGCCCATTTGTACAGCAGCCGAGGCACTTCACCAAGAGGTGTCCCACTACCTGGGACCAAGTACGTCCGCCGCTCCTGCCGCCCGCCCTCAGTGCTCCTGCCGCCTGCCCCGAGTCGGCTGCCGTTCCGCGGACTGCTGGAGCCGACGGCCTCGAAGTCGGCGCGCACCACACCGAGTTCCGTTACACAGCCGCCATGAGCCTGTCACGTAGGGACGGAATGGCGGGCGCTCGCCGGCCCGTTGCCCTGGGTATGACCGTCGGAGCAGCACTCTCACCCCAGAACCGGATCGACAGTACGGTGCGACTCGCCCAGGAGGCCCAGGAAGCGGGACTGCGCTCCGCGTGGTTCGGGCAGACCTTCGGCTACGACTCCCCCTCCCTCGCCGCGATCGTCGGCCGCGAGGTGCCGGGACTGCATGTCGGGACCGCCGCGATCCCTGTCTTCGGCCGGCACCCGCTGGTCGTCTCCAGTCAGGCGCAGACGGCGCAGGCGGCGACCGGGGGCCGCTATCACCTGGGGCTCGCGCTCGGTACGAAACAGCTGACGGAGGCGGGCTTCGGCATCCCGTACGAGCGGCCCATCGGCAGGCTCCGTGAATTCCTCATCGCCCTGCGCCAGTTGCTGGAGACGGGGAGCGCCGACTTCCACGGCGAGCTGCTGACCGCGACCACTCCCCTGTCGGCGCGGGTACCGGGAGCCGAACCGCCGGTGCCGCTCCTGGTGGCCGCCATGGGGCCCCAGTCGCTGCGTGTCTCGGGCGAACTCGCGGACGGCATCCTGCCGTTGCTGGCCGGGCCGCGCGCGCTCGCCGAGCACATCGTCCCGGCCGTCACCGCCGCGGCCGAGGCCGCGGGCCGTCCGTCGCCCCGCATCGTGGCCTTCGTGCCGGGCGTGGTCACCGCCGACGTGGAGGCGGTACGGGAGACCGCTACCGAGACACTCGCCTTCTACGAGCAGTTCCCCTCCTACCAGCGGGTCATCGGGCTGTCCGGCGGAACCCGCGCCGTCGACCTGGCCGTCATCGGCGACGAGGAGACCGTCGCCGCCGAGGTACGCCGCTACCGCGAGGCCGGAGCTACGGAAGTGGTGTTCACCTCGACGGACCTGGCCGGCTAGGCCGACCGGCGGCGTACCTGGAAACTGCTCGGCGAACTGGCGAACACCTGAGTGACGGGGCGCTGTTCAGGCGTTGGCGTGGCGGTGCGCGGGCGTCCCGCGCGGAGCGGCGTGGTGTGCGGGCCTGTCCGCGCCCGTGCCCTGCAGACGGTGCAGCCACAGCGATGTCACGGTCAGCAGGCCCATGAACACCAGCGTGAAGAGCGCGGACACCCACATCTGCCGGCTTCCGGGATGCTGCCAGCCCACCCAGCCGGCGGATGCCGCCCACAACAGGACGGCGGCCGCGTAGAAGGTGCGCATCCGGTGCAGCTGCCGTACGGCCCTCAGGGGCATGGAGTGATCTTTCATCGGTGCCATGCCGGGCCGTGTACCCCCGATACTCCGCGTCTCACCGGTCATCGGTGCGCGTCCCCCCGGTTCCCGGCCGACCGCCACGGTGTTCGAAGTCCCGTCGTACGGCCGCGCCTTCGTCCTCGACGAGACCGGACGGATCCGGGAGTTCGAGTACGGCTCTGCAGTGCTCGCACACCGTGGCGTTCGCCGCGGGCCTGCTGCCGCACACCTTGCAGCGACGGTGTGCTTCACGGTCGCTGTCGTTCTCCGTCATGACATCTCCTGCTCGCGGTCGGGCCGGCCATCGTGCGGGGGCCGGGTTCCCAGCAAGCGAGCCCTGACTCCTGCGAAAACCGTCGCGGCGGAGTCCTGGGAGGACCGCCCGGAGGATCACCGGGCGCTCTCCTTGGATTCGACCCGCCCCCACGCCTTCGCGCCGGTCGTCAGCGCGTCCCGCGCCGTCTGCCACGCGTCGTCGCCGGTGTTGAACCGGGTCCGGAGGTAGGCCGCGGTGAGCCGTCCGAGCGCGGCGACCCGCCCGGGGTTCTCGTCCGTGGTCTCGGCGACGTCGTACCCGGCGATCCCACCGAGCCCGTGTTCGGCGTCGAACAGGGTGAGCAGGGTCTTGGGCCCGGGCGCGAGGGTGTACGGGTCCTTGTGCCAGTCCGGCCCCATGTCCGTGAAGTGCCGCGAGTCGTCCTTGTCCCCGGCGACGACCAGCGCCGGTGTGGTCATGGTCGAGAAGTCGATCACCTTGAAGAACGGGAGCGCCTTGGCCATGGGACCGTTCAGCACGTCACCGCCCCTGCCGGGAGCGGCCAGCAGCACACCCGCCTTGATACGGGGTTCGGCGAGGTCCACTTCCTCCCCGGTGCCGGGATCGGTGACGCGGGCCCCCAGCAGCAGTCCGGCGGTGAAGCCGCCGAGCGAGTGGCCCGCGACCGCGGCCTTCTCGTGGTCGATCCGCCCCGCGAGCTGCGGCACAGCAGCCTCGATCGCATCGAGCCGGTCGAGGATGTGCGTCATGTCCTCGGCCCGCGAGCGCCAGAAGAACGGTCCGCCGGGTGCACCGGCGAGCACGTCGCTCAGTGTCCTGGAGCTGAGGTGGGTCGGCTGGACGACCACGAAGCCGTGCGCCGCCCAGAAGTCGGCGAGCGGCGCGTATCCGTACAGCGAGGAGAGGTGGTTCGACCCGCCGTGGCCATGGGAGAGGAGGATCACGGGCAGATCGGTCCCGGTCGCCGGCGCGGAGACGCGCACGTGCAGGTCCACGGGCCGCCCGGGCACGGGCAGCACCACCGGGCCGTACGAGAGGACGGGCGCGGGTGAGACGGGAGCGGCAGCGGTGTCGGTGTACGCACTCATGATGAGCGGTTCCCTTCTGGTCGGCTGGTCAGGCAGGTCCGGTCTCGGCTAACCTGAACCGGAACGTTGCTCCGCATAATATTCGGAACAGCGCTCCGCTTTGTCAACCGCAGCCGGAAGGAAGCCTGGTGTCCACCGAGAACCCCACCGGGAAGGCGTCGGCCCGCACCAAACGGGCCGACGCGGTGCGCAACCAGCAGACGCTGCTCGCCGCCGCCGCCGAGGTCTTCGTCACCTCGGGCGTCGACGCGCCGATCCGCCAGATCGCGGCCAAGGCGGGCGTCGGGATGGGGACGATCTACCGCCACTTCCCCACCCGGGCGGATCTCGTCACCGCGGTCTACCGCCACCAGATCGAGGCGTGCGCGGAAGCCGGTCCGCGCCTGCTGGCCGAGGCCGACTCGCCGTTCGACGCCCTCCGTCAGTGGATCGACCTCTTCGTCGACTTCCTGGTCACCAAGCACGGGCTCGCCGACGCCCTCCAGTCGGACAGCAGCCGCTTCACCGCGCTGCACACCTATTTCCTGGACCGCCTGGGCCCCGTCTGCACGGAACTGCTCACGGCGGCGGTCGACTCCGGGGACATCAGGCCCGGCACGCAGCCCTACGAGCTGATGCGCGGCATCGGCAACCTCTGCATCGGACGGGACAGCGACCCGCGCTACGACCCGCGGCGGCTGATCGAACTGCTGCTCCTGGGACTGCGGCAGCCGCGGCAGGCCTGAGCCGGACGGCCGGCGCACCGGCCCCCTCACCACAAGGACGTCACGGCATCCCCCGAAGGCTGTGACGACATCCCAAATGACTCTGGACACAACGGAGTTGGGACCTCACCATGGTGCGCACATCATGGGTCGGCAGGGTGCTGCCGACCGGCGGGGCGAGCCGGGGGTGGCCATGGGATACGAACGACTGCCGCGCGAGTACCGGATGAGACGGTCCCGCAAGAACGCGTTCCTCTGGGTGATCGCCATCGGCACACTCAGCCTGGCACTGCCCCTGTGGAGCGCCGACGACCTGTCCGACTCCGTCCGGTACCCCGTCCTCCTGGTATGGGTGGCGCTCATGGGATGGCTCTTCTGGGCCACCCTGCGCTGCCGGACCGCCGCTGACATCAAGGCGATCCACGTACGCGGCATGGCCAAGCGCCGCCGGCTCGCCTGGGAGGACATCCAGGACATCAGGGCCGAGCCGAATCCGGCCTCGGCGGTGCAGAGCGGTGCGGCCAACATCCTGGTGCACGCCTACGGCAGGGACGGCAGCAAGGTGCTGCTGCCGTTCGTCGACGACCTTCATGTGAACGTCGAACGCGAACTGGGACTGCTGGTCGGCGCCTGGGAGGAACTGCGCGGCGACGACTGGGCCCCGGACCCGCAGGCCGCCTTCCTCATCGACCGGCGCGACGACCGTCAGGCGGCCTTCATGACGGGATTCGCCGCCGTGATGCTGGCGTTCATCCCGCTGACCGTCCTGATGCTGTTGCCCCTCTTCGTCGACCTGCCGGAGTGGCTGGCGTCCGTCCTGACACCGTTCCTGGTCATGGGGGTGGGGGCGCCCCTGATCTTCGTACTCGCCGCGGCGGCCTCGTACCGCGGTCGCCGGAGCAGCAGTAGCAGCGGCTGACGGGCCCTAGGCGCACGCGGTCGCCCCGCGCGCGGAGGCCGGCGGCGCCTCCGTCGCGCATCACAGGGGAGGCCCGCGCGATCAGCTTGCCGCCGGCAGGGGAAAGAGCAGGCAGCTGCTGGTGGCGTGGGCGAGCAGCCGGTCGGTGGAGTCGAGGAGTTCGGCCTGTGCGAGGGCGGTACGGCGGCCACTGTTCAGGACGGTGCCGACAGCGCGGACCTTGCCCGTGTCCACGGTGATCGGGCGCAGGAACTTCAAGGAGAGGTCGAGCGAGGTGTACGCCATGCCCTGGGGGAGCACCGACTGGACGGCACAGCCGGCCGCCGAGTCGAGCAGCGTGGCGTAGACACCGCCGTGGACGCTGCCGATCGGGTTGTAGTGCTCCTCGCCCGGCTCCAGGACGAAGACGGCCCGGCCCGGCTCGACCTCCTCCAGGGCGAAGCCCAGGGCGGCGGACACGGGCGGGGCGGGCAGGCGTCCGGCGACGATGTCGCGCAGGAAGTCCAGGCCGGTCGCCTGTCCCACGGCGCCCGCCGAGACGGCCGGATCCTCCCAGGTGAACATACGCGTTCTGTCCATGACCCCGACTCCACCCGTCATTTCCCCAGCTGACTATTTTTATCGAAGCTAGCCAGTCCGTCCTCTGGCTGTCAATGGCGAAGCAGGCCTAGGGTCGTCGCATGGAGTGGGTCGAGGTCAGTACCGAGAACTGCACGGTCCAGCGGACGCTGGACGTGATCGGCGAGAAATGGTCGCTTCTCGTGCTCCGGGACGCCATGAACGGAGTCCGGCGCTTCGACGACTTCCGGCGGCACATCGGTCTCTCGGACGCGGTGCTGGCGGACCGGCTGCGCAAGCTGGTCGCGGCGGGGGTCCTGGACACCAGGCCCTACCAGGAGTCGGGCCGTCGCACCCGGCACGAGTACCGGCTCACGGAGAAGGGCTGGGACCTGTGGCCCGTGATGCTCGCCCTCAAGGGATGGGGGGACCGCTACACCGCCGACCCGGACGGGCCACCGCTCGACGTCTTCCACAAGGACTGCGGCGAACCCGTGCACACGGTCGTCACCTGCGCCCACGGCCACGGCCCCCTGTGCCCCCAGGAGGCACGCACCCGCCCCGGGTCGTCCGCACGGCCCGTCGGCCCGTAGACGACCGGTCGTACACTCGCTCTCATGGGACGGACCAGCGAGGCCAGGGGGAAGATCCTCGACGCTGCCCGGTCGCTCATCGAGCTGCGCGGATACTCGGCCCTGGGTGTGGCCGAGATATGCAAGGCGGCCGGTGTGCCCAAAGGCAGCTTCTACTACTTCTTCGAATCCAAGGAAGCTCTCTCGCTGGCGGTGATCGACGAACACTGGACGGGCCAGCAGAGCACCTGGGAGCGCATCCTGGGCGCGGACGCGGGCCCGCTGGACCGACTGCACCGATTGTTCGAGGAGACGGAAGCCGCACAGCTCGCCGGGCAGGAGAGCTGCGGCAGCGTCGCGGGGTGCCTGCTCGGGAATCTCACGCTGGAGATGAGCAACCGGACGGAGTCCGTCCGCGCACGGCTCCAGGAGATCTTCGAGGCCCAGGTCACGATGGTCGAGGCGGTCGTCGTCGAGGCCCTCGAACGCCAGGAGGTCACCGTGACCGACACCCGGGAGGCCGCGCGTTCGGTGGTCGCGCAGCTGGAGGGGCAGGTGCTGTTCGCGAAGCTCTACAACAACACCCGCCGCCTCGGCTCGCTGTGGACGAACTGCCTGGCCCTGCTCGGGGTCCGCACGGCCGGTGAGGTCACGGCCGGAGCCTGACCTCCACCGCGGGACTCAGGGCCGCGGCGGCCACCCGGGGGGCGTCACTTCTTCGTCACTGGCCGCGCCAGATGTTGTCGAAGGCCGCGTTCTCGATGCTCCGCCGCTGCCGTACGGCCTCCAGTTCCCGCACCGCGTCGTTGACGGCCGCCAGTACGGTCACCACCCGGTCGTCGACGAGGGTGGCGGCGTCCTCGGCGGGCTCATCGTGGACGCCCACGGCCGCCGCGAGGAAGGCGAGAACGGGCTCGCCGGACGTCCAGCGGTCGGCCGCCCGGCTACGGGCCGGTGAGTCGGTCAGCGTCGTCGCGTCGTTCCGGAACGGGATCCACTGGTGCCGGGGGCGAGTGGTCTCCCCCTCCGCGCCCAGGACGTCGAGATAGGCCGAGGACAGACCGCGCCCCCGGCGCCACAGCCAGTCCTCGACGGTCTCGTACGGCGCCTCACGGACGAGCGCCGAGACGGCCTCGTCCAACAGGCGGTCCCCGAAGGATCCCTGCGGGCCCGGCACGATGCGGTCGTCGTCCAGAGTGAGGGCCTGAGCCTCGCCGAGATCGATCAGCTCGGCGCCCGCGAGGGCCAGTGACAGGTCCCCCTGCCCGACGGGACCACTGGACGCCACGTCCATGGTGGTGATCAACAAATCGCGCGGTGTGGTCATGACGAGCTCCATGTCAAAGGCATCTGCGTCGGAGGTACCGGTGTCAGAGACATCGGCCCCGACGTCATCACTGTAGGCTCCCGGCGCCGGCAGGCGTGGCCTGTCACCCACGTAGCATGACGGGCATGGAGCTGCGCCAACTGCGGTACTTCGTCGCGGTCGCCGAGGAGCTGAACTTCGGCCGGGCCGCCGAGCGCCTGCTGATCGCGGGGCCCTCCCTGTCCCAGCAGATCAAGGCCCTCGAACGCGACCTGGGTGTGCGGCTGTTCGACCGTGACCGCCGCTCGGTGTCCCTCACCCCGGCCGGTTCGGCCCTGCTCCCGCACACCCGCGCCCTGCTGGAACGAGCCGGTGACCTCCAGCGGCGGGCCGGCCGGCTGGCCGGATCGGAACCTGTACGGCTCGGTTACGTCAACTGGCTCCCGCCGGACCTGACCACGCGGGCCGCGGCGGTGGCCCAGCTGCACATCGACGCCTGGATCGCACCCTCGCACACCCAGGCCGCCCGGGTCGCCGACGGCAGCCTGGACCTCGCCGTCTGCTGGGTCAGGACCGAGGACCTGGCACGACGCGGGCTGCGCGCCCGGCTCATCGGCGCCGACCGGCTCTACGCCGTCGCCACCGGGGACGGCACGGACAGTGTGGCGGCCCGGGACACCGCCGTCCTCATCGACGACGACACCACCTCCTGGTCGTCCTGGAACGCCTACGCCGAACTGCTGGCCCGGGACACCGGGGCCCGCGCGGTGCACATCACCGACGGCGGCATCACCGGCCCCGCGTTCTTCGACCATGTGCGCCGCAGCGACCGCCCGGTCGTCAACTCGCCCAAGGGACAGACCACTCCCCTGCCGGCCGACCTGGTCCGGCGTCCGGTCGTCGCGCCGGAGATCCACTGGACCTGGTCGCTGGTGCGGCGCGAGAGCGAGGACCGTCCGGCGGTACTCGCCCTCGTGGACGCGCTCTGCGACGGCGTGGACGACCTCGGTCTGCACACCCCTGATGCCTGGCTGCCCGAGGGCGACCCGCACCGCTAGAGCGCGTCACCGGGGCCTCCCACAACGACGCCGTACCGCTGACATGCGCTGGAAGGCCGCGCCTATCAGCAGCTAGAAAGCCGGTCCTGACCAGGGCCCCTTCCGCCTTTGACTCCCCTGACGGAGCGACCTACATTCTCGATAGTCGACCGGTCGGCTAGCAAGTCGGCCGAGAACCCATCGACAAGCCATCGAGAAACCACCTCAGCCCGAAGAAGGTCGTCATGAACTCCCAGGACCAGAAGGTCGCCATCGTCACCGGTGCGTCGCAGGGCATCGGCGCCGCGCTCGTCGACGCCTACCGCAAGCTCGGGTACGCCGTCGTCGCCACCTCGCGCACCATCGAACTCTCCGGTGACGCGGGCGTCGTGACCGTGCGGGGTGACATCGCCGATCCCGCCACCGCCGAGCGCGTCGTCGCCGCCGGTATCCAGCAGTTCGGACGGATCGACACCCTCGTCAACAACGCCGGTCTCTTCGTCGCCAAGCCCTTCACCGACTACACCGCCGCCGACTACGCCACCGTGACCGGAGTGAACCTGACCGGCTTCTTCCGCATCACCCAGCTGGCCGTCGAGCGCATGCTCGCCCAGGGCAGCGGCGGCCACATCGTCAACATCACCACCAGCCTGGTCGACAACGCGGACTCCAGGGTCCCCTCCGTACTCGCCTCGCTGACCAAGGGCGGTCTGCAGTCCGCGACCAAGTCCCTCGCCATCGAGTACGCGACCCGCGGCATCCGTGCCAACGCGGTCGCCCCGGGCACGGTCAAGACCCCGATGCACCCCGAGGAGAGCCATGCAGCCCTCGCCGCCCTGCAGCCGGTCGGCCGGCTCGGCGAGGAGAGCGACATCGTCGACGCGGTGCTCTATCTGGAGAACGCCCCGTTCGTCACCGGCGAGATCCTGCACGTCGACGGCGGCATGAGCGCGGGCCACTGACCCACCCCGACCGTCCCGCCGCGGCAGCAGCCGCCCGGCCTTTGCGACAGGAGAACTCCGATGAGTGACATGACAGACAGTGCGGCGGTCCTGCGCGGTGTGCTCGACCGGTGGAAGGCCGCCGTCGACCAGCACGAACCGCAGCGGGTCGCTGCGCAGTTCACCGAGGACGCGATCTTTCAGGGACTGCGCCCGCACAGCGTCGGAAGGCCGGGCGTGGCGGCCTACTACGCGTCCCAGCCCCCCGGGCTGACGGCCGAGTACCGGATCCTCGAAACCCGGCGCCCGGCCGGCGACCTCGTACTCGGTTATCTGAGTGTCGACTTCTCGTTCACGGACCGCCCCACACTCACGGTCAACCTCGGCGTGCTGGTGCGGCACACGGAGGAGGGCTGGCAGATCAGCTACTACCAGGTGTCACAGCCCAGTTGAGCCGCTTGCCGCCCGTCAGGTTCCATGCATCAGTCGCTGTCGGCCAGCAAGAGCTTGGCGGCCACCGCCGCTCCGTCGGTGCGGATCGTACCGGCCACGGCGGTGGCCCGGTCGCGTGTCCCGGGAGCCAGGGCCGTCCTGAGTGCGGCCGACAGGGACTCGACGGTCGGAACAGGACCGTCGTGGGCCGCGCCGATCCCCAACTCGGCCACGCGGGCGGCGAAATACGGCTGGTCACCGGCCTGGGGCACCACCACCTGAGGTGCGCCGGACCAGGTCGCCGTCGTGGTCGTACCGGCGCCCCCGTGGTGGACGACGGCGGCTGCCCGGCGGAACAGGGCCTGATGGTTGGTCTCACCGACGACGAAGCAGTCGTCCTGGCCGTCGACCGGAGCCAGTCCGGCCCAGCCGTGGGAGACGACCACGCGGCGGCCTTGCGCACGGACCGCTTCCACGGTCACCCGGGCGACCTCCACCGGATCACCCATGGGAACGCTACCGAAACCCACGTACACCGGGGGCGTGCCCGCGTGCAGGAAGGCCGACAGGTCTGCGGGCAGCGGGCGTTCGTCCGGCACGAGCCACGCGCCGGTCTGCACCACGTCCAGGTCCGACGGCTGTTGCCACGGGGCCAGGACGGGGTCGGACGCCAGCCAGGGACGGTCGGTGAAGACATGGTCGCGAACGTTGTCGACCGGCGGGAGACCGATCGACGCCCGGTGACTGTTGACCACTTCACCGAACACGGCTTGCGCGTCACGGGCGTCCTGTTCCCAGAGCGCCTGATTGTCGGTCACGTCGGCCGACAGCGGCTTCCCCGGCCGCGGGATCGGCAGGTGGTGGGGCGACGGCAGGCTGACCGGCTGGTAACTTGCGTACACATAGCGGGCGTTCAGCTTCTCGGCGGCGGTCTTCACCCCTGCCACAGCCGGTACGAGACCGGTCGCCAGCAGCGCGTCGGCCCCCGCGCCCGCCGCCATGACGTTCTCGTGGAAGGCGGCGACCAACTCGGCCGCGCGCTTGGGGACTCCGCCTGCCGTCGGCGGTGTCCTGCCGGTCACCAAGCGCCGCACCGACTGCCCGGTCGGCACCATCTCCACCCCGACCCCGGCCAGCCGCTGCGCGAACTCCTCATCGGGCGGCGCACAGACACACACCTCGGCGCCGAGCCCCCGCAGTTCCATGGCGAGCGCGACCAGCGGCTCGACACCGCCGCGCGAATCATAGGCCGCCAATACGACACGCATTCAGTACCCCTGCCCTCACGGCGCCTTAAGCCCCTGACCACTCACAAGTGCTGTGTCACACCCATGTGCGACTATCGCAGCAACGACCGGGAACCCAACGCCTCTTCGGCGGTGGGTTGGCGTCCGGCTCCTCCATGGTCGACGACCCTAAGCCGACGCAGACCCAGCCGTCTCGGAGCCGCCGCCCATCAGCCGGTACATGCCGATCGAGTCATGTGTCGCGGTGTCGGCGAAGCCGAACTTCTCGTAGAGGTAGCGGGCGGGTCCGTCCGCGATCAGGGAGACGTAGGCCGTGGCGGGTGCCCGGCGGTCCAGTTCCTCGGTGAGCGCGGCCATGATGTGTTTGCCGAGGCCGCGTCCCTGGTGTGCGGGGTGTACGCAGATGTCGACGATCTGGAACGCGGTGCCTCCGTCGCCGGTGACACGGCCCATCCCGATGGGCTCGCCCGCGTGGTGGAGAACGACCCCGTACCAGGTGTTGGGCAGGGCCAGGGCGACCGCCTCCGGGGCCTTGTCCGAGAGGCCGGCGTCGGTGCGCAGGCGCCGGAAGACCTCAACGGAGGGCACACCCGCACGCAACTCGTAAGGGTCGATATCGATAGGCATGCATTACATGCTAGCGCCCCTGCCACGAGCGCGAGCGGCTTCGAACAGGGCGGGATCGTGGGCGCAGACGACCGCGAGGTCCTTCTCGCCGCTTTCGCGGAGTGCGGCGAGACGTGCCTGATTGGCTCTCAGGGCCTTGATGTCGTGGGCGACGATACGTTCCTGGATCCGGAGCGCGGCCGGGACAGGGGGCGTGCCATCGAGTGTGCCCGGGTGGTAGAACGCGTCCCCGCAGTGCAGGACCCAGTGGTCGCCCGCGTCGACCGCGACAGCGGCGTGTCCTCGGGTGTGGCCCGGCATCGGCACCAGGACGAGCCCGTCGTCGATCCCGGTGAGCTGCTCGGCGGCGGCGAACCCCCGCCACCGTTCTCCGGCCGGCTCGTGCCGGACCAGCTTCGGGTGGTGGGACAGCTGGACGCGCCGGTATCTGTTCTTCTCCAGGCGTGTGGCCGGTGACAGGGCCCCGCGTGCCTCCGCCGCCGTGACGTGGACCTGTGCGTCCGGGAAGTCGGCGAGTCCCCCGATGTGGTCCAGGTCGAAGTGGGTCACCACGATGTGGGTGACGTCCTCCGCCCGGAAGCCGAGCTGCCCGATCTGGTGCAGCGCGGTCTCGTGGGGATCGAGGGCGGGGCGGACGAGGTGGCGTACGCCGCCGAGGCGGCGGGCCGGTTCGGCGATGTCCCGCGTCCCGAAGCCCGAGTCGACCAGGACCAGTCCCTTCCCTGTCTCGACAGCCAGGACATGGCAGACGAGCGGGGCGCCCGGCAGGCGCATCGTGCCGCAGTTGAGGTGGTGGACCTTCACCCGAGAGCCTCCGTCATCTCCGCCATGACCTTCGGGGGCGGATCACTTGGTGAAGTCGGGCGGGGTGGTCTCGACGAGTCGTGGGTCCGGTGTGCCGCCCGCCATGGACAGGACTCCCCTGACGATGCGGGCGAGCTTGAGCAGGCCGCTCGGCTTGCGCTTGTCGACGCCCGCCACCAGTTGCCTGAGGATGGTCAGCTGGTCGAAGTAGATGCGCTCGGTGACGAGGTTCTCGTCCTCGTCGAAGACGAAGAACGCGTTCATGCGCGTACGGTGCTCGCCGCCGGTGGGCGGGATCCTGCCGAGGGGGCCGCGGTGGGTGCCCAGCAGCCAGAACTCCACGATGACGGCGTCGACGCTGTGCCGGAACGCGATGATCTCGTGGCGCTGGTCGGGGAAGGCGACACGGGTGTCGTCGTAGTACGCGCGCACGTCCGCGTCGCCGTCGTGCACCTTCATCTGCGCGATGAGTTCGTAGTGCGGGTGCGGGAAGGTGGACAGGGTGGCGTCCCAGTCCTGGGCCACCTCGTCACGGAAGTGGTCGAGGACGAGTGTCTCCCGGGCGCGGAGCACGGACTCGTCGGGCAGCACGAAGCGGTTCACGGTCGGTCTCGCTAACGGGTGTGGGTGAGGGCGTGGTGGCTGAACGTCGGTTTCGTGCCGGGGTTCGTCCAGGCGCCTGTCAGCTCGCTGGACGGGAAGAACTGCAGGAAACGCGGGTCCTGCGGGCTCGGGTCGGCGAGCGTCTTCTCCAGGACGACCGAGTTGTACTGGTCGGCCGTGGTCTCGATGGTGTTGGCGTTGAGGACGGCCTCGTGCCCCCACTCGCGGCTCCACCTGGCCAGCCCCGGCAGCTTGGAGTGTTCCGGCGTCAGGCATTCGGCGGCGATGACGTTCTCGCTGCTGACCCAGATACCGGTGGAGGTGTTGACGACCAGACTCTGGTTGCCGAACACATGGCCCGGTGTCTTCACCACGGCGACCCCGGGGCCGAGGACCACCGACCCCTCGATCGGGAGGAACGCCTCGGGCGGTACGTCACGGTAGGCGGCGGGCTGGTACCAGGGCTTCTGCAGCGGGTGCAGTTCGGCCATGCCCGCGAGTTCGTCGCGCTGCACGATGACCTTGGCGTTCGGGAAGGCCGCCTCCGGACGGCCGCCGAGGTCCTCCTGGTACGCCGTCGTGCCGACCCAGCGCCGGAGATCCTGCGTGTGGAGGTGGTCGAACAACAGGTAGTCGACGTCCTGCGGTGCGATGCCCAGCCCGGCGAGATGCTCCAGGACCGTGGCGTACCGGGTCAGCATCAGCCGGGCGACGGGGGCCGGTGTCCGCCGGCTGAGCCGGTCGAAGTACGGGGTGTACTGGCCGAGTTCGACGTCACTGGGCTCGAACAGCAGCACCCGGGCGCGGCCGTCGCTCTCGTGCCAGCGGATGACGAGCATGCGGTTGGTGATGGACAGGAAGGGCGCGACGGCTCGCGAGGCACGGAAGAGGCCGAACCGCGTCGGGTAGGGCAGCGTGACCAGATCACAGGTGGTGATGCTGTCGGGCGTACCCGTCGTCGCGAACTCGCGCTTGAAGACGAGCCCTTCGGCGCGGGCCGCCGCCAGACGTGCGCCCGGCCCGCCCGGTATGCGACTCGGATCGGTGAGCGAGTCGACCTGAGTACCGATGTCCGGCAGGTCGGCCACGTTCGACGTGTTCCAGGGAAAGGGCTGCATGCCGGTCTCCATCGGGTGAATTCCACGTCGTGGGTATGACGCAGGACAGTCATAGTCCACGCCGTGGGTTTTCCGCAAGGATGGGGCATGATGAAGCGGTGACGCATCGGACGGCGCCCGCCGACAAGCAGCCCGGAACCCCGCCCCGGCGCGGCCGACCCCGTAAAGGTGCCGGAACGCTGACCAGGGACGCCGTCATCGGGGCCGCGATCTCCGTCATCGACGAGGAGGGCGTCGAGGGGGTCAGCATGCGAACCGTGGCCCGGCGCCTGGGAGTCGACGCGAAGAGTCTCTACAACTACGTCGACGGCAAGGACCACCTCCTCGACGCCGTCGCCGAACACATCCTCGTCGGGGTCGCACTCCCGGAGCCGACGGGATCGCTCGACGCGGATCTGCGCGCCATCGGGAGGACGTTCCGCGCCGCCACCCTCGCGCATCCCCGCGCCGGAGCCCTCGTACTGACCCGGCAGCTCTCCTCCTCGGCCGGTCTGCGGCCGGTCGCCACGGTCCTGTCGGTGCTGCGCGCCGCCGGCTGCGGACCCGACGAGGCGGTGCACCTGCTCAGGACGCTGCTGGCCTCGGTCATCGGCACCCTGCTGCGGGAGGTCTCGGCGGGTCCGACCTTCGGGGTGGTCGGCCCGGAGGCCACGGCGGCACGCCGGCGCGACCTGGAGGACTCAGGCCTGCCCGTGCTCGTCGAAGCGGCCCCGTACCTGGCCCGTTTCCGTCATGACGAGGAGTTCGAGTACGCGCTCGACCTGATCGTCACCGCCGTCACGAGCAAGGTCGGCGACGGCGGCCGGCCGTGACCTTCCCCGGCCTGACCTGACGGATGCGGCGGGGCATCGTTCGGCTACGGGCCATGCTCTCCGACGACCAGGCACGAACTGTCGCGCACATCTCCTGCCCGAGGAGGAGACGGGACCTACTGCACGTGCACGGCCGCAACCGTTACCGAACGCACAGAGGGCGCTTTGCACACATGTGCTGCGGAAAGCGTTTTCCCTCCGCGGGGGCTACACGATTCACCCTTCTCAGGCGGCCTTCCGGGGAACTACTGCCGCACGCACGGCGTCAAACGTATCGGGCTTGCCGCCCGGCACTTTGCTTGACATTTCACCAAGACCGGAGCACGTCGCGCATTCACCTCCCCGCACCGTGCACCGAATACCCGCTGAGCCGCTGACCATTTGGGGACCATTCGCAGTGACCACCGTCATCGTGCAGCTTTCCGACGCCGTCGTCCGCCGCTCCGACGACCCAAGGCCCGAGCCGCGCCTGGTGCGGCTGAGCCCGGGCCAGAGCGCCGAGTTCGGGCGGGGGAACCCCGGGACACCGCTGCCCATCCCCTTGCGCGACCCCGCGGTGTCGCGCTGCGCCGGACAGGTCACCGCGGTGGAGGACTACTGGCGGCTTTCGAATTACAGCGCCGAGGCCACGTACGTCGTGGAGAACCTCGAAGGCGCGGGGGAACACATCCGTGTCGCACCGGGACGGATTGGTGCACCCGTCCCGTTCGAGCTGTCCCGGGTAATTCTGCCATCGGCCGAAAACCCTATGGAATTCAAGGTGTTCGCACCCCAGCATGCGTATACGGAAGCCGGGTGCGACGGCGCCGCCGGGGAACCGACCACGAGCCCCTTCTCGCTGAACCCCACGGCCAAGTATTTCCTGGTCCTGCTGGCGCTGTGCGAGCCGCGGCTGCGCTTTCCTTCGAGCGCGGCCGTCCCGGGCGTGGGCGAGGTCCTCGAACGGCTGCGGGAGCTGCCGAGTTGCCACGATCTGACCCGGTCCGCGCTCAATTACCACATCGACTATCTCGCCGACACGAAACTGCGGCTGCGGGAGGGCCCGGGGGGTTCGTACGGCGAGGCGGGAGGCAAGCGCGAGCGGCTGGTCAGCCTCGCGCTCCGGTTCAATCTCGTCCGTGAAGAGCACTTGGCCCTGCTCCCCCCAGCCGCCAGACGCTGAACCGAAAGGCTCACCCAGGATGAACCACTCGCAGCCCACTCCCCCGCTCGACCCCGCGCCCGGATACCGGATCTCGGACTGGGAGATCACCGGCCTGATCGGCTCGGGCAGCTGGGGCAGTGTGTACGCCGCCGAGAAGGTCGTCGACAGTGCCGCGGGCGGCTCGGCCGTGGCCATCAAGCTCCTGCGCACCGACCTGCTGACCCCGGGCCAGCGCGCGTCGATGGAGGAACTGGCCCGTAAGGAGGCACAGTTCAGTACGGAGGCGGACCACCCCCACCTCGTACGCACCCATGCGGTCGTGACCCTGCGGGATCCCGAGCGGCCCGAGCTGGACGGCATGACGGCACTGGTGATGGACCGTGCGGAGCGCAGCCTCCAGGATCTGCTGGCCGCGGGCGGGACCGGGCGCCCGCTGCCGGAGGCCGAGCGGATCCTCAGCGGGGTGGCGTCCGGACTGGCGCACATGCACACGCACGGCTGGATCCACGCGGACCTCAAGCCCGCGAACATCCTCCTCGGCCCCGAACGGGCCGTGTGGCTCGCGGACTTCGGGCTCACCGTGGAGCTGGAGGGCACGCACGCGTACGTTCCGCCACTGGGGTCGCTCGACCACGTGCCGCCGGAGTGGTGGTCGGAGCGCACCGGCGTCCACGGCACGACCGTGCGCAAGACGGCGGACATCTGGGCGTTCGGCGTACTGGCGCACCAGGTGCTGACGGGAGGCCTGCATCCGTTCCCGGGCGGGACGGCCCGGGCCCGCTCCCTGGCCGCCCAGGCGTATGCCAACGGTTCGGCCCCGCTGCGTCTGGACGACTCCCTCGAACCGGAGTGGCGCAAGCTGATCGTGGAGTGTCTGGCTCCCGATCACGCCTCCCGAGCGGCCCTGGACGCGGGTGAACTGTCGCGCCGGGTCGGGGCGTTGCACGCCGAACGCCTCCCCAGACCCGTCTACCGGCGTCCGGCGTTCCTGCTCGCCGCCGGTCTCACCGCCTGTGCCGCCGTCGCCGGCACCTTAGTGGCCTTCGTACCCTCCGACGGCAAGGTCGCCCCGCAGAAGTCGAAGTCCTCGGCGACCGCGACCGCGCTCTCCGACACCGCGCTGCCCGGGGCCATCCCGGCCGACTCCGATGTGCCCGTCTCGCTGCGGCGGATCATCACCGACGCCGCGAAGCGGTGCACCGACGAGGAGGTCACCCCGGCGTTGCTGGCCGCGATGCTCAAGGCCGAGAGCGGTTTCGACCCGAAGGCGTCCCGGCCCGCCACCGGCGAGCACGGCATCGCCATGTGGACGCCCGCGGTGTTCAAGGCATGGGCGGTGGACGGCGACCGCGACGGGGACAAGGACTACATGTCACCTGCCGACGCCATCGGCACGATGTCCGTGTTCACCTGCTGGCTCGACCAGCGCTTCAAGCAGAACGACCTGCGGGAGAACCTGCCCGCGCTGATCGCCGCCGGTTACCGCACCAGCGACCGGACCGTCATCGAGGCCGGTGGCGTACCGAAGGCCGTGCAGCCGTACGTGGACGAGGTCCTCGCCAACCTCAAGGAGTACACGGCCTGACACATCGGGCCCGGGGCCGCCCCTGACATGCGTCAGGAGCGGTCCCGGCCGTCCCCCGCTTAGCGTCGGCGGATCGTTCCGTCACCGTACGCACCAGGGGGCATCTGATCATGCGGCACTTCTCATCCCTCCGCAGCGGGCCGGGCGCGGCCGTCCGCAGCGGGCCGAAGACGGCGCGGCGGGCACTGTTCTCGGTGAGCGCCCTGCTGCTCTGTCTGGCGACAGCGGGCACCTCCGCCTCCGCCGCTCCGGCCGCACCGGGCGGCCCGACCGCCGATGCCGGGGGCACGGTGTCCCCCGCGACCGCCCAGGTCGAGGTCCCGGCCGACGTCACCGCCGGTGTCGCGGTCTACGACCGGCAGACGGGGGCCTTCACCGAGCAGCTGAACGCGAGCATGCAGTTCCGGTCGGCGTCCGTCGTCAAGCTGCTGCTGGCGCTCGACTTCTTCCGGAACCGCGGTCCGAACTACACGATCCCTGCCGCCGACCGCGCCCTGCTGGAACCGATGCTCCGCAGCAGCGACGACGACGCGGCGAGCCACTACTGGGAGGTCAACGGCGGCGCGGCGATCATCGGGCGCATGAAGGACGACCTCGGTCTCACCGACACTGCCGGTCCGCCCGCCGGATACGAGGGCTACTGGGGCTACACGGCCATCTCGGCCCGGGACACGGTCAAGATCTACCGCTACATCCTGGAACAGGCCGCCACGCCCGTACGGGAGTTCATCATGTCCAACCTGCGGCAGTCGACGCGCTGCGCCTCGGACTCCTTCGACCAGCACTTCGGCATTCCCGGCGCCTTCGAGAAGCCCTGGGCCGTCAAGCAGGGCTGGTCGGGCGAGTACGAGGACGGCACCTGCGGTCCGGACAGCGCGAGGAACGCGAAGGCGGCGTCGCAGTCCGCGGGCCGGGAAGCCGCCGGAGCGAAGTCGGCGGACACGAGGTCTGCGGGTACGCAGTCCACGGACGCGAAGTCCGCGGGCACGAAGGCCGCAGGTACGAAGGCCGCGGCGGCGGTGAACCTGTCCCGGCCCGCCCTGCACACCACCGGCACGGTCGGCTCGGGCGACCGGACCATCGTCGCCGTCCTCACCCTGCACCCGCTCGGCACCACCTACGGCCAGGCCTACACCGACATCGGCAGGCTGACCCGCAGTCTCGACGTGCCCGGCGCGACCCGGCCGGCCGGGAAGTGGTACGGCACCTGGGGCGAGCGGGTCGCCGTCCGGACGGCGACCACCACCGGGTCGGACTCCAAGACCCGGCTGCCCGCCGGTGTGGAGGTCCTGATCAGCTGCCAGAAGCAGGGCGAGACCGTCTCCGTACCGCCGTACACCAACAACTGGTGGGCGTACCTGCCCCAGTACGGCGGCTACATGTCCAACATCTATGTCAGCTCCCCCGACAACAAGCTGCCCGACGTGCCGGTCTGCGCCTCCTGACGTCCGCCGGACCCCGGACAGCACCTCGATGACCGGCCCCATGGGGGCACCGCGCAACCGCGGTGCCCTCATGTTTCGTTCGGCCGGCAAGACTTTGAACACTCACAGTACAAAGTATGGACATGCCAAGTGAAAGCCCCGTAGGTTGGCGGCGCACCGCAGCCACGTCAGAGAAGACCGGAACGCAATCCGGCACGGTCCGGTCCCGCTTCATGGAGGACCGTTGTCCCACCATCAGTTCCTGCGTGCCCGAAGACTTCTCACCTCCCTACTGACCGGGGCCGTACTGACCGGCGGCCTCCTCGCCGCACCGGGGTCCTCGGCCGCCACGCCCGCCGCCGCGGCCATCCCGCCCCAGGAGCCCGGCGTCACCCTGCGCGTGTTCGACGTGCAGACACCGCTGAGCAAGCTGTGCACCCTCAAGCCCGGCCAGACCCCCAACCACGACGCGCTCAAGTCGACGGTGGATTGGTCCACGACCGATGACTTCGGCGGTTTCTCCGACCGGTTCGTCTCGGAGGTGACCGGCTATCTGGTCGTGCCCAGCGACGGCACCTACGGTCTGCGTCTCACCAGCGACGACGGGTCCCGGCTGAGCATCGACGGCGCCACCGTCATCGACCACGACGGACTCCACGGCGCGGAGCCGAAGGACGCCTCCGTCCAGCTCACGGCGGGCTCCCACCCTCTGCGCATCGACCACTTCGAGCGGGACGGCGGGCAGGAGCTGCGCCTCGCCTGGAAGCCGCCGGGCGCGAGCGACTTCACGACCGTGCCCCGCGAGGCGCTGAGCACGGACGCCGGTGTCGTACGGGTCACGGCCCCCGGACGCAAGGAGTGCGAGGCGAGCGGCGACACCCCCGGCGACGGACTCCCGCTCACCGACGTACGCCCCGACCTGGACCTCACCGATCTGCGCCCCGACGGTTTCGAACCGCAGGTCACCGGGATGGACTGGCTGCCCGACGGACGGCTGGCGATCAGCACCTGGGGCGGCTCCGACAACGTTGCCGGAGAGGTGTACCTGCTCGACAACGTGACCGGCGAGACCAGCAAGGACAAGGTCACCGTCAAGAAGGTGGCGAGCGGGCTGCGGGAGCCCATGGGCATCAAGTACGTGGACGGCTCGCTGTACGTCTCGCAGAAGCACCAGCTGACCCGGCTCGTCGACAAGAACCACGACGACGTCACCGACGAGTACCGCGAGATCGCGACCTGGCCGTACGGCAAGAACTTCCACGAGTTCGCCTTCGGACTGCTCTACCGCGACGGCTACTTCTACGTGAACCTGTCCGTCTCCATCAACCTCGGCGGCGCGACCACCGTTCCGCAGCCGGCGCCGGGCCGCGGGACCACGTACAAGGTCAGCAAGAAGACCGGGAAGATCAGTCCGATCGCGGGCGGTCTGCGGACGCCGAACGGGATCGGCTGGGGGCCGGAGGGCGAGATCTTCGCCACGGACAACCAGGGCGGCTGGCTGCCCTCGTCGAAGCTCGTGCACGTCAAGCAGGGCCGCTTCTTCAACCACTACACCGAGCCGTCCGGTGCCTTCGACGCGGCCACTCCGACCGCGCCGGTGCTGTGGCTGCCGCAGAACGAGATAGCCAACTCGCCCTCGACGCCCCTGTATGTGAAGAAGGGCCAGTTCAAGGGCCAGATGCTGATCGGTGACGTGACCTACGGCGGTCTGCAGCGCGCGTACCTGGAGAAGGTGAAGGGCCAGTACCAGGGCGCCGTGTTCCGCTACACGCAGGGCCTCGAAGCCGGGGTGAACCGCCTCACCTACGGTCCCGACGGCTCGATCTACGCCGGTGGTCTGGGCGCGGACGGCAACTGGGGCCAGGAGGGCAAGCTCAAGTTCGGTCTGCAGAAGCTCACGCCCAACGGCGGCAACACCTTCGACATCAAGACGATGCGTGCCGTACCGGGCGGCTTCGACCTGACCTACACCCAGCCGGTGTCGGCGAAGACGGCCGAGGAGCTTGCCAAGCACTACAAGGCCGAGCAGTGGCGGTACACCCCGACCAGCGACTACGGCGGCCCGAAGATCGCCGAGGAGGTGCTTCCCGTCCGGTCGGCCGAGCTGTCCAAGGACAAGCGCACCGTGAAACTGCGGCTCGACGACCTGAAGCCCGGCCGGGTGGTCCACCTGCGCTCCCCGCGCCCCTTCACCTCCGAGTCCGGTGAGTCGCTGTGGAACACCGAGGCCTGGTACACGCTCAACGCCATGCCCGGCAAGCAGCCGCCGGCCGCCGTCCAGTACGAGGCCGAGGAGGCCCGGCTCACGGGCGTGGCCGGTGTCGCCACGGATCACGTCGGCTACTCCGGCAGCGGCTTCGTCGCGCGGTACAACACGGAGGGCAAGGTCGGTACGACCTTCGACGTGCAGGTCAAGAAGTCGGGCACGTACGACGTCAACCTGCGCTACTCCAACGGCCCGAACCCGTTCGAGGGGACCAAGTCGCTCTCCCTGTACGCCAACGGGAAGAAACTGCGGCAGGTGAAGCTCGCCTCCACCAGCAACTGGGACACCTGGTCCACGCAGACCGACCAGGTGAAGCTGCGCAAGGGCGACAACACCATCTCCTACCGTTACGAGGCCGGGGACACCGGCCATGTCAACCTCGACCTGATCACCGTCCGCCCCCAGGGTGCGTCCCTCGCTCTCTTCGACGGGACCGCGGCCTCGCAGTCGCAGTGGCAGCACACGGACGGCCGACGGCTTCAGTGGCCGCTCGCCGACGAGAAGTCCATGGAGGTGTGCTGCGGTGACATCCGGACCATCGACGCGTACCAGGACTTCAAGCTGCACGCCGAGTTCCGGGTCCCGCTGCTGCCCGACGACGTCACAGGGCAGAACCGCGGCAACAGCGGCATCTTCATCCAGGACCGCTATGAGCTGCAGATCCTCGACTCCTACGGTGACACCACCCTCGACACCAACGAGGCCGGAGCCATCTATCGGAAGAAGGCGCCCGACGTCAACGCCGCCAAGGCGCCCGAGACCTGGCAGACGTACGACATCGTCTTCCGTGCCGCCCGCTACGACGACAGCGGCAAGAAGACGGCGGACGCCCGGCTGACCGTGGTGTGGAACGGCCAGAAGGTCCACGACGACATCACCCTCGACAGCCCCACCGCCTCGGGCCGGGCGGAGACGCCGTCGACGGGGCCGATCCGGCTGCAGGACCACGGGAACAAGGTGAGGTTCCGCAACATCACCCTGGAGCCGCTCACGTGACCCTGTGATGAGGTGAAGTGACGTGACGCCGGGCCCGGTCGACACCGGGCCCGGCTCTCGTACGTGGGGTCTGCCGGGGGTCGGCGGTAGTGCCTGCGGTACCTCGGAGTGGGCAGCACATGGGTTCGTGACACCCCCTGTCCGCACGGGAATCTGAGGGCATGACGCGAAGCAAGGCAGTAATCATTCCCTCGGTCCTCCTCTCCCTCGGTGCCCTGGCGGTCGCCACCCCCGCCCTCGCGGACGCGGTGAAGGGCACACCTGACCCGGCTCCGGTCCCGGCCACCACGACCACGTCCCAGGGCATGGCTTCCGGGCAGAGCCTGGAGAGTGTGGTGGCCGCCATCGAGCGCAGTGCCCGTACCCTCAGGAGCACGAATCCCCAGGGCGGTCTGCGGGATCTCGACGCGCTGGGCCGCATGGTCGGGGACGCCGATGTGGTGGGCCTGGGTGAAGCCACCCATGGTTCGCAGGAGTTCTTCCACATGAAGCACCGGGTCTTCCGCTACCTGGTCGAGAAGAAGGGTTTCCGGACCTTCTCCCTTGAACTGGCCTGGAGCAGCGGCGTACGGGTCAACGAGTACGTGCTGTACGGCAAGGGCGAGTTGAAGGACATAGCGCGCGAGGAGTTCCAGGGCGCGTACCGGATCTGGAACAACCAAGACTACATCGACCTCATCGAGTGGATGCGTGACCACAACCGCAGTCACCCGAAGGACCCGGTGCGGTTCATGGGCAACGACATGGGTTACGTGGGTCCGGAGTCGTACGAGCGGGTGACGGAGTACGTGGCCCGCGAACACCCGCAACTGCTGCAGCGCGTCACGGAGTTGTACCGCGGACTGGCTCCGACGACCGACGCCGGCACCTACAGCGATCAGTACCTGCAACTGCCTCTCGCCGAGCGCGCGGAGCGGTCCGAGCGCACCCGGAAGGTGTACGAGCTGCTGCGGGACCGGGAGCCGGCGCGCGGCGACCGGCAGGCGCACCTGTGGGCCGTGCAGCACGCCAGGGCCATCCACCAGATGGCCAAGGGGTACTCCCTCGACATCACCGACGAGGCCGAGGTCACGAAGATGATGAGGATGCGCGACGAGGTGATGGCGGAGAACGTGGCGTGGTGGCGCAGGCACACCGGCGACAAGGTCCTGTTGTCGGCGCACAACACCCATGTGTCCTACGACTCGTTCGACGAGCGGTACCCCAAGACCCAAGGGGCCTTCCTGCACGACGTGTTGGGCAAGGACTACGTCAGCATCGGATTCAGCTTCCACCAGGGCGCGTTCGCGGCGTTCGGCGCCGACGACAACGTGATGCGGACCTACCGGGTGGGGGCGGCTCCGGCGGGCTCCAACGAGGACACCCTGGACAAGGTCCGCCAGGAGAACTACATCCTGGACATGCGTACGGCTCCGAACGCCGCCCGCGCCTGGCTGGCGAAGCCGCGTGCCACGTACAACATCGGCGCGGGCTGGCCCGACCCGATGACGTACAAGATCGGTCTCGGCAAGGCGCACGACATCCTCATCCATCTGAACGAGGTCGAGGCCACCGAGTATCTGGGCGCCCCCTGATCTCCTCAACGGTGTGGGGACGGGCGCCAGGCTGAGCGGACTGGGGATCTGATCGGTCCCGCCCTGTTCCTCTCCTGTGGCGAGGCCGCTTTCATCACGGGACAGGTGCTGTACGCGGACGGCGGCCGGACCCTCGTCCGGCGCGTCGGCTCGGACAGGCACCGGGCCGCTTCCAAGGGCGTGGGGAACGGTCCACAGGCATTCCAGGCGTGCGACCCCAAGGAGCCGACGTGACCACCTCCCAGCGCTTCACCGACAAGACCGTCCTCGTCACCGGCGCCGGAACCGGATTCGGTGCCGAGATCGCCGTCCGGGCCGCTCAGGAGGGCGCCGATGTGGCGATCCACTACCGCAGTTCGCGGGCGGGCGCGGCGGCCACCGCCGAGCGCGTGACCGCGCTGGGCCGCAAGGCCGTGCTCGTCCAGGCCGACATAGCCGGGCACGAGCAGATCCGGCGGATGGCGGACGAGGTGTGGGAGGCGTTCGGCCGGCTCGACGTGGCGGTCAACAACGTCGGTGACGTGGCCCGCGAGCAGATGTCCTGGCGGGACCTCACCGAGGAGTCCGTCGACCATGTCCTCGCGGTCGACATCAAGGGCACGCTGCTGTGCACGCACGAGTTCGGCGCACGGATGCTGGAGCAGGAAGGGGGCGGCTCGATCGTCAACATCGGTTCGACGGTGGTGGCGCGGGGCAGCGCGCGGGCCCCTCAGTACGCCGCCGCGAAGTACGGGATCATCGGCCTGACCAAGTCGTACGCGCAGGCCTTCGCCCCCGTCGTCCGGGTCAACGTCTTTGCGCCCGGCTTCATCGAGACGCCCGCGACGCTGGGCCGGGAGGACTGGAAGAACGGGCGCGGCGAACAACTGCGCAGGGCGACTCCGATGGGGCGCATCCCGGGCCCGGAGGAGCTGGCGGGGGCCGCGCTCTTCCTGGCCACGGAGGACGCGCACCACATCACCGGCGGCTTCCTGATCGCCGACGGCGGCTACAACATGGTCGGCGCGTGACAGGAGGACGGCGCTCCTTCACCGAAGGCCGCCACCCTCCCGTCACGGTTCACCGGTCGCGGTCGGCTACGCCACCGTGCGGATCAGCTTCTTGTTGACGAACTCCTCGATGCCCGGCCGCCCCAGTTCACGCCCGAAGCCCGAGCGCTTGATGCCGCCGAAGGGCAGTTCGGCACCCTCGGCGCCGACACCGTTGACGAAGACCATGCCCGCCTCGATCCGGTCGGCGACGCGCGCGGCCTGGGCCGGGTCGGTGGTGAAGACGTAGGAGCCGAGGCCGTACGGGGTGTCGTTGGCGATGCGGACGGCGTCGTCCTCGTCGGTGGCGGCGAAGACCATGGCGACCGGACCGAACAGTTCCTGGCGGGCCGCGGTGTCCTCGGTGGTGAGTCCGGTGAGGACACCGGCCGGGAAGTGGGCCCCTTCGCGCCGGCCGGTGCTGTGCAGGGTCGCACCCTCGGCGACGGCCGCGTCCACCTGGCGGGCGAGATTCTCGGCGGCGGCCACGGACGACAGGGGCGCGCCCGTTTCCCCGGCGAGGAGCCGTGCGCTGAACTTGTCGACGAACTCCTCGTACAGGTCCTCGACGACCACGAAACGCTTGGCCGCGTTGCAGGCCTGGCCGGTGTTGTCGAGGCGGGCGGCCACGGCGGAGTCGACGACGGCGTCGAGGTCGTCGGTGGACAGGACGACGAACGGGTCGGAGCCGCCGAGTTCGAGGACAACTTTCTTGAGGTGGCGGCCGGCGATCTCGGCGACGGCGGAGCCCGCGCGCTCGGAGCCGGTGAGCGAGACGCCCTGGACGCGCGGATCGGCGATCACGTCGGCGATCTGCTCGTTGGTGGCGTAGACGTTGACGTACGCCCCGGCCGGGAAGCCCGCCTCGGCGAACAGCTTCTCCAGCAGGGCGGCCGTGGCGGGGCACTGCGGGGCGTGCTTGAGGACGATGGTGTTGCCGATCGCCAGGTTCGGGGCGGCGAAGCGGGCGACCTGATAGGCGGGGAAGTTCCACGGCATGATGCCGAGCAGGACACCCACCGGGCTGCGCCGGATGACGGCGCTGCCCGCTCCGGACGTCACGTCGAGCGGTTCGTCGGCGAGGAACTCCTCGGCGTGGTCGGCGTAGTAGTGGTAGATCTCGGTGCAGAAACCGACCTCGCCCTCCGCCTCCGCGAGGGGCTTGCCCATCTCGCGGACGATGCTCGCGGCCAGCTCGTCCTGGTGCTCGGCGTGCAGGTCACCGAGCCTGCGCAGCAGCGCCGCACGCTCGGCGACCGTACTGGAGCGGCCCCACGCGGCAGCGGTGTGGGCGGTGTCGACGGCCGCGGCGACCTGGGAGTCGGTGGCGGTCGGGTAGGTCTCGACGACCTCTGCGGTGGCCGGGTCGGTGACGGCGTACATGCTTTTCTCCAGGTGCTGCGTGGTGAGGGTCGGGCAGGGTTACCGGGCCGCGGCCCGGCCCGCGAGTCATGGGCCGGGCCGCCGTACCGTCATGGTTCGAGGATCGTCCGCACTCCGGTGCTGGACCGGAGGTCGTCGAACGCGAGCGGTGCCTCCTTCAGCGGGCGGACCTTCCCGACAAGGTCGTCCAGCGGCAGGCGCCCGGCGAGGTACAGGCGAGCCAGCTTCGGGATGTCCAGCTCGCCGACGCTGGAACCATAATTGCAGCCAAGGATACGTTTGCCCTGGTCGGCGAGGTCGAAGAGGTCGAACGAGCCGGTCGCGCCGGTGGCCGCCATACCGACGAGGACGGCGGCGCCGCCGGAGGTGAGCATGGCCGGAAGCGTCTCGACGACCTTCGGGCTGCCGATCGCCTCGAAGGCGTAGTCCACTCCCCCGAGCTCGTCCTGGCACCAGGCGGCCACGTCGTCGCGCGCCCCGTCGAGGGTGTGGGTGGCGCCGAACCTCCGTGCCGCTGCGAGGCGTTCGGGCGAGAGGTCGACGGCGACGACGGGGTCGGCGCCGACCAGGGCCAGGCCCATCACCACGGAGAGCCCGACTCCGCCGGTGCCGATGACGACCGCGGACTCACCGGGCCGTACGCCTGCGGTGTTGACGACCGCGCCGATCCCGGTGGTGATGGAGCAGCCGAGCAACGCACCGATCCCGAACGGCAGTTCCTCGGGGACCTTCACCGCGGCCGTCTCCGGGACGACCAGCCGGCCGGTGAAGGCACCGAGCCCCAGGTAGGGCCAGACCTCCCGGCCTTCGGCGTCGGTGAAGGGGGTCGTGCCGTCGGGGAGGGTGTTCGCGACGGCCTTGGTGCCGGTGCACAGCCAGCCCTGCCCGGCCACGCACTTGCGGCAGCGGCGGCACGGCGCGAACCAGGACAGCACCACATGGTCGCCGGGCCGTACGGAGGTGACACCGGGGCCGACGCCGGTGACCACGCCCGCCGCCTCGTGCCCGAGGACGAGCGGGCGGTCGGTGGGCCAGTCGCCGGACACGATGTGCAGGTCCGAGTGGCACACGCCGGCGGCGCGGACCTCGATCTCGACCTCGCCGGGACCTGCGGGGCGCAGGGTGACCTCGCGCGTACCGAGGCCGGCCTCGGGGTCGAAGACGATGGCGGTGGAGGACACGGCCGGGGAGGACTTCGACGGCATCAGGACGCCTTCACTTCTTCTGCGGTCGGGCCGTCGGTGGCCGGACGCGGGGCGAGCTTGGTGTGGGGCTTGGCGACCACGACGTACACGAGGCCGATGACGAACAGCGCGGAGAAGACCAGGATCACGGCCCAGACCTGCATCCAGCTGCCGCCGACGGGGGCGAGTTCGGTGCGCGGCCAGGCGATGTTGACCGCCTCGAACAGCAGCCACAGCACGGCGAGCACGTTGACGACGAGCCCGGTGCGGCCGAGCCGCAGTTGGCCCGCGGCCGGGTTCCAGCGTCCGGAGAGCCGGGCGACGAGAGCCACCACCGCGACCGCCAGGAAGACGAAGTAGAAGCCGCCCGAGCCGAACGCGATCAGGGTGGCCGCCGCGTTGCCGTTCAGCCCCAGCAGCAGGCCGAGCCCGGCGAGGACGGCGGTCGCGATGAGGGAGACGTACGGGATCTGGCGGGGGCCGACGGTCGCGAGCGTCGTGGAGAAGGGCAGCTGGCGGTCGCGGGCGAAGGCGTAGACGGCGCGGCCGATGTAGGTCTGGATGGAGATGGCGCACGCGAAGAACGCGATCAGGACGACGACGATGAACGGCTTCTCGCTCCAGCCGCCGAGCCCCTGGGTCACGGCCTCGAAGACGGGGTCGACGACCGCTCCGGAGACGGCGTCCTCGGGGCGGCGCAGCGCGAGCGTCACGGCGAGACCGGTCAGCAGGACGGTGAAGGCGACGAAGAGGTACGCGCGCAGCAGGGCGCGCGGCACGCTGCGGCGGGGCTGTTCGGTCTCCTCGGCGACCTGTGTGGTCGCGTCGAAGCCGAGGAAGGCCCAGCCGGCGACCGCGAGGCAGGTCAGCAGTCCGGCCGTGACGGATCCGCCCGAGACGTCCTGCGCGCCCAGGGTCTCGAAGAGGATCCCGAAGCCGTTGTGCCGCACGAAGAGCAGGAGGATCAGGCTCACCGCGATGGAGGCGACGCCCTCGGCGATGATGCCGGCGTTCAGGAAGTGCTTCACCGGGTTGACGCCGAGCAGGTTGATGCCGAGCGCGACGGCGACGAAGACCACGCCGAGCAGCACGTGCAGGGCGGGCGAGGGGACGCCGTCGCCCGCCAGCATGTACAGCCAGGTCGCTCCCAGGTAGGCCACGGTCGTCAGCGAGGCGACGGCCGAGGCGAGGTAGATCCAGCCCACGAGCCAGCCCTGGCGTGGGCCGCCCAGTCTGCGCACCCACTGGTAGACGCCTCCCGTGATCGGGAACTGGGAGGACAGTTCGGCGTAGACCACGGCGACCAGCAGCTGGCCGAGGAAGGCCACGACGACCGCCCAGATCCAGGTGGGTCCCGCGAAGACGAAGCCCAGCTGCACGACGGCGTAGATGCCGACCACGGGCGAGATCGTCGCGAACCCGATCGCGAAGACGGCCCACGCGGACAGGGTCCGTTTCAGCTCCTGCTGATAGCCGTACTCGGCGAGTTCACCGGCATCGGTGCGGGTGTCGTCCACGTTGGTCTCCTGACGCTTCCTGACAGTGCTGCGTGCGGCCACCGGTCGGCGGGGGGCGAGGAGGGGCGGTTCTCGGACCGCGGCCGACGGGATTCGGACAGCAACGCTTATTGGGCACATGACCAATTGCTTATTGGTCGCATACTCAATAACATTCACGGCATGACGTCAAGAGGTCCGGGCAAGCGGGTGCGCAAGGCTCCCGCGGAGCGCCGCCACGAGATCGTCGCGGCTGCCGCGCAGGTCGGCCTCGTCGAAGGTCTTGAGTGCATCACCCTGCGCAGGGTCGCCGACGAACTCGGCGTCCGGCCCGGACTCGTCGGCCACTACTTCCCGGCGGCCGACACCCTGGTGGCCGAGGCCTTCACGGCCGCCACCATGGCCGACCTGGACACCCTGCTGCCCGAGCGGCCGGACGGCTCCGGCGACGGCTCCGGCGACGACTCCGGTGACGGCTCCGGCGACGACTTCGGTGACGGCTCCGCGCGGGCGGTCCTGCGGCGGTTCTTCACCCTGATGTCCAGCGCCGAGTTCGACAACGTGAGCAGGCTGTGGCTCAACGCCCGGCACCTCTCGCGCTACCGGCCCGGGCTGCGCGAGCACGTCGTGGCGCAGGAGCTGCTGTGGTGCACGCGCATCGAGAAGGCGATCACCGCCGGTACGGAATCGGGGGAGTTCGTCTGCGCCGACCCACGGGCCGCGGCCGTCCGCGTCCTGGTGGCGATCGACGGGGCCAGCGCCTACATCAACACCAGCGCCGAGCAGCGCGGAGTCCCGATCACCCACTTGGCCAGGACCGTGGCGGAGGCTGAACTGGGGCTCGGGGCGGGGGCTTTGCAGCCGGCGGGCGCGCCTTCCTGAGGCGCGGCGGCACCTGCGAT